>JANNOC010000643.1:0-4121 GCA_031398865.1 Gemmatimonadota bacterium
GGCGTGGTCTTTTCGCTCTGGCTGACATACCTGGAGCTGTTCGTCATCCACGCGATCTGCATGTGGTGTGTGGTATCGGCGGGGCTGACGCTGTTGCTCTTTGCATGTAGCGTCGCGGATTGGAGGGAACGACGAGGTGTCAGCGATCAGTCGTCAGTTATCGGTGGGTCAGTCCCAAACTGATTACTGTTTGGTCGAGTCCCGCTCCCGAGTCCAGCCTCTCAGTCCGGCCTAGTCTCCCGCCCTTTCCGTCCGCCCGCTCGCAACCCGCTGCGCGCGTTGCCGCGCCTCCAACGCTTCGTTGATACGGAGCCGCGGCCGATCCTCCGCGGTGGGCTTCTCGCCGTCGTCCTTGTCACTTTCGCGCGCACGCCGGCGATAGGGCACGAGATCGTTGCCCAGGACGACGAGCGCGCGCGTCGTGACCGTACTCGCGAGGGGTTCCGGGATCCCCATCACGCGCACGTAGCTGTCAATGGCGCGGTCGAACGACAGGTCTTCGGCCAGCGTGTCCACGAACATGAGCGCGTTGTCGACGTGCGCACGAATGATCGCTTCCTCGGCGCGCGCTTGCGCGAGCCGCACGCGGCGTTCCGCGGTGGGGCTGAGCTTGCGAGGAAAGAGCGTGTCGGGGAACAACCGGCCCAGCATGGTGCCTGCCCGTGTGACGTGGGGTGCGTGAACGATAAGCCGCAGAACGACGATCGGCTATCGGTTACGCCGTCCTCAACTCTCCACCGACTCGTACTGTTCCTTCAGTTTCGCCACCACGTTCGGATCGGCCAGCGTCGTCGTATCGCCGAGCGCGCGACCTTCGGCGATGTCACGCAGGAGTCGCCGCATGATCTTTCCGGATCGCGTCTTGGGCAGATCGGCAGAGAAGAGGATGTCGTCGGGACGCGCGAGCGCGCCGATTTTCCGGACGACGTGCTCGCGTAATTCGTCGCGCAGCGCCGCCGACTGGGTGCGTCCTTCCTTGAGCGTGACGAACGCCGCGATCGCCTGGCCCTTGAGATCGTGCGTGCGCCCGACCACCGCGGCCTCCGCGACGTCGGGATGGTCCACGAGCGCCGACTCCACTTCCATCGTTCCGATGCGATGACCCGCGACGTTGAGCACGTCGTCCACGCGTCCGAGAAGCCAGAGATAGCCGTCGTCATCGCGCTTCGCGCCGTCGCCAGGGAAATACAGGTCGGGGCGACCGGGCCATTTCGAAAAATAGGTCTCCACGTAGCGTGCGTCGTCGCCCCAGATGGTACGCAGCATGGATGGAAACGGTCGCGTCAGCGCAAGCAGGCCGCCCCCGACGGGAATGCTGCGCGCGTTCGCGTCCAGCAGATCGGCGGCGAACCCCGGGAGCGTTTTCGTCGCGCTTCCCGGCTTCGTCTCGGTGATGCCTGGCAGCGGTGAAATGACGATCGCGCCCGTTTCGGTCTGCCACCACGTGTCCACGATCGGGCAGCGTTTCCCTCCGATATGCTCGTGATACCACATCCAGGCTTCGGGATTGATGGGCTCGCCGACGGAGCCCAGCAGGCGCAGTCGCGTCAGGTCGTGCTTTCGCGGATGCTGCTCGCCCCATTTCATGAATGCGCGGATCGCCGTCGGCGCGGTGTACAGAATCGTCACGCCGTGCCGTTCGCAGATGGACCAGAAGCGGTCTTTCTCCGGCCAGTCAGGGGCGCCCTCGTACATGAGGCACGTCGCGCCGTTCGCGAGCGGACCGTACACCAGGTAGGAATGCCCCGTGACCCAGCCGACGTCCGCCGTGCACCAGAACACGTCGTCGTCGCGCAGATCGAAGACCGTGCGCATCGTTGTCGCGACGCCGGTGAGATATCCTCCCGTCGTGTGCACGATGCCTTTCGGCTTTCCCGTCGTGCCGGACGTGTACAGGATGAAGAGCACGTCCTCCGCGTCCATGGCTTCCGGCTCGCAGCGCATGGGCGCGTCGGCCATCACGCGATGCCACCAGTGGTCGCGTCCCTCCTGGATTTCGGCAAACGCTTCGTCGCCGCCAGCTCCAGAGCGGCGCCTGACGACGATCACGGTCTCGATGGTCGGGCACTCAGCCACCGCGGCGTCCGCGTTGCGCTTCAAGGGAATGATCTGCCCGCGGCGGTATCCGGCGTCGGCGGTGACCAGCAGCTTCGCACTCGCATCGATAATGCGATCGCGCAACGACTCGGGGGAGAAACCGCCAAACACCACGGAGTGAATCGCGCCGATGCGCGCGCAGGCGAGCATCGCGATGACCGCTTCCGGCACGAGCGGGAGATAAATCGCGACGCGATCGCCGCGCCCGATGCCGAAGCGCTTGAGCACGTTGGCGAAGCGGCCGACCTCGACGTACAGGTCCCAGTACGTCAGGGTGCGGCGGTCGCCGGGCTCGCCTTCCCACACGAGGGCGGCCTTGTTGCGCCGCGCGCCGCGCACATGCCGGTCAACGCAGTTAACGGACGCGTTGAGCGTGCCGCCGACGAACCACTGTGCGCGGGGTGGCTTCCACTGCAGCACGTGGTCCCACCGCCGGCTCCACTCGAGCTCCTCCGCGGCGCGCGCCCAATACGCTTCCGGATCGCGATCCGCGACGTCGTACACGTCCGCGGAATTGATCTGGGCGCGGCGCGCGAAGTCGGCAGGCGGGGTAAACCGGCGACTCTCCTGGAGCAGGACGTCGATGTCGCTCATCGCGGTGCACGCAGGTTGAGGAAGGTGAGGAAGAGGATTGTGCGCCGCGCCCACGGGAATGGCAACTGTCCCGCCAAGTTGACCGATAAAGCCAGTAACGCCGCAGATGTCGCAAAACTCGCCGGTTGCCGCAATATGCCTCGCAGAATGCGCAAAACCAACCTGGAGAAACAGGCTAAGCACTGTGTATTTACTGCTTTACATGTGTGGACAGAGTGGCATGAACATCGCTTTTGGAAGGGTTGCGAGAGTCCATGCTGTATCGTTTCACGACGCTGCAATGCCCGCCCAACGCGCCCCCCGAGCCCCCTGAGGACCGCACCATGTCACCCGCCGATTCGGTTCGATTGCACGCGATGATTGCTCCGGCCCGCCTGGTTGCGGAAACCCGCTCTAACTTCCGGCGGGAAGCGCTGGAACACGTCGAGCGGCGTGCAGCCGCAGGTGCCGGCACCTACGCGGTCGATCTCGGCGATACGGTGGAGCTCGACGGCAGCGGGCTCGGTGTGATGGTGTTGCTACAAAAGCGAGCGGCCGAGCTGGGGATGACCACGGCTCTTCTGAACGTCCGCGAAACGGTGCGTCACCGCCTCGCCGTGACCAAGCTGGATTCGCTCTTCCAGATTACGGAATGACGCGACGGCAGCGCGCGTAACGCGCCGCTGCCGCACGCCGCGCGCGGTTTCATTCCCTCCCTCCGCCCGCTAAGCTTGGGGCGATGAGCTGCTCGCTCCCGCGCGACACGCACCCAAATGACTGAGACGAACACGCCGCCGGCGATTGTGCCGGTGGTCGAAGCGCGCGCGCTCTCGCGGGCCTTCGGTGCGCGTCGCGCCGTTGACTCCGTGGATCTGGCGCTGCACGCGGGCGAATGCCTGGCGCTCTTCGGACCGAATGGCGCGGGCAAGACGACTCTCCTTCGCCTGCTCGCGGGGCTGCTCAAACCGGGAGGCGGATCGGCACACATCGCGGGCGTGTCGGTGCCCGGAGGACGGGCGGCGCGCGCGATGGTGGGCATCCTCTCGCATCAGAGCATGCTGTACCCAGCGCTCACGCCGCGTGAAAACGTGGAGTTCACCGCGCGCTTGTACGGGCTGCCATTTCCGACCGCCGCCGCCGAGGACGCCCTGCGCCGCCTGCGCGTCCTGGATCGCGCCGCGACGCCGGTACGCGTGCTGAGTCGCGGGCTGCAGCAGCGCGTCTCCATCGCGCGCGCGATCGTGCACGCGCCACGCGTGCTGCTTCTGGACGAACCATTCAGCGGACTGGACGACACCGGCGCCGCCGCGCTCACCGCGGTGCTCGAGACGCTCAAGGCAAACGGCGCGACGCTCGTGCTCGTGACGCACAATCTGCAGGAAGGTTTGAGCCTGGCGACGCATGCGGCCGTGATGCGCGCAGGGCGCTTTGTGCGCTACGACGAGCGCCGG
>JANNOC010000665.1:0-5731 GCA_031398865.1 Gemmatimonadota bacterium
AGATGCGCCACGACCTCGCGGCCCGCGGCGGTCGTCACCAGCGGCATCGTGAAGCCATGCGCTTCCTTGCCCGCAACGCGCCGAACGAGGTCGATCCCCGCGGTGATGTTGCCCCACTGATCGCTCCCGCCGATCTGCAGCGTGACACCCTCGCGCTGATACAGCTCCAGGAAATCGTACGCCTGCAGGAGCATGTACGAGAACTCGGCGTAGGAGATGCCGTCCTCGAGTCGCGAACGCACGGACTCCTTGGCCAGCATGGTGTTGACACTGAAGTGCTTGCCGATGTCGCGCATGAACGGGATGGCGCCAAGCGGCTCGAGCCATTCGGCGTTGTTGCGCATGCGCGCGGCGGCGGCGCCGCTGAAATCGAGGAAGCGCTCCAGCTGCTGATGGATGGATCGCATGTTGCTCTCCACTGCGTCACGCTCGTGCAGTGGACGCTCGGCGGTCCGCCCGCTGGGATCGCCAATCATGCCGGTCCCGCCACCCACGAGCGCCAGTGGCCGATGACCGTAACGCTGCAGGTGAACAAGTCCCATCACCGGAACGAGGCTGCCGACGTGAAGACTCGATGCAGTGGGATCGAAGCCGCAGTAGGCGGACACCGGGCCGGCCGCGATCGCGTCGCGCGCGCCGTCGGTCGCCTGAAACAGCAGGCCACGCCAGGTGAGCTCGTCGACGAGGGAGCGCGAAGAAATGGACGCGTGCGGCATGCGACCAAAATAGACTCGTGACAGCGTCATCTGACAGGGCCGACGCATTCGGCCGAATGCCTGGTGTGCGCCCGCCGTGTCGCGCCTTGTTTTCGGCCGCGCCACCATGGATGATACAGAAGCCTCGCGCCAGCCCGCGACGAGGCGGAGCTTTGCCGTTCGTTGCCAGCCCGCCGCCCACGCCACATCGCCGCCCAATGACTGCCCCGCGCCCCATGGCGTCGCTCGACTTGCAGGGTTTCTCGCTCACGGACATGCTGCGCTGCGGACTCGACGTCCGCCGCATCACGAAAGGTGCGCCCAGCATGGAAGACGCCGCGCGGGTCGTGGTGCAGTATCTGTACGATCGCTCGCTTGATCCGCGGACGGGCGAGCGGACGCTGGCGCTGGTGCGATGCTACAAGACGCATGCGTTCAGAGACCTCGAACCCGGCTTGCAACGCTTCGCGACAGCGCTGCTTCAAGGGGCACCGTCGGCGCCTGCCATGAAGTGTTTGACGTTGCTTGCGACCGCGGGAGACGAGGAGGACTGGAACTCCCGCCATGCGTCGCAGGGCCATCAGTGCATTCCATTACCCAGCGTCGAGATGGTACGCCAGGCGCCCATGATCGCAGCCCTGATCGAGCAGTTTGGCATCGATCTCGCCGAGGCGGTACGGCCGGCCCCTAGCGTCATCGCCTCGACCGAGGGGAAGAGCTACGGCATCTTCTATGTGGACAACGCGCTGGACAGTCCGTACATCCCGGCGCAGGAGCAATTCGTGCGGCCGAAGCGTATCCATAGCGTGATCGGTTTTGGCGGGCTGCTGCCGGCGGGAGATCTATACGCCGTGATCATGTTCTCGCGCGTGCATATCCCGCGCACCAGCGCTGACCGTTTCCGCACGATCGCCCTCGACGTGAAGGCAGCGCTCTTTCCCTTTCGCGAAGGCACGGTGTTCGCGAACGACGGCACGGACTGGGCGGCGCAGGCACCGCTCCGGTGAGGACCCACCGTCAACCGACGGACATCGCGCATGGCTAGAGGATCCCGCCCCAGCTTTCGGCGACGTCACCCTCGCCTGGTCCGCACGCTCGGCCTGTTCGGCCTCTTCATCACCGCCGCCGGTGTGGGCACCGCGTACGGGTCGTGGGCCCTGGTCTGCCGCGACGGCGAATGTCCGTCCATCGACGTGCTCGAGGACTATACGCCTCGGCAAACGTCCAAGCTGTACGCGGCGGATGGACGCTTCATCGCCGAGATCGGTCTCGAGCGTCGCACGCTCATCACCCTCGGCGACGTTCCCAAGCCGCTCATTGACGCGTTCGTCGTCACCGAGGACAAGCGCTTCAATGAACATGCGGGGATCGACTGGGTACGCGTCGCCGGCGCTGGCTGGCGCAACCTCCTGAGCGGCGGCTACGCTCAGGGCTTTTCGACGATCAGCATGCAGCTCGCGCGCAACGTCTTCCCCGAGCGCATTTCCCGCGAGAAGACGCTGGTGCGCAAGCTCAAGGAAGCCAAGGTCGCGCGCGCCATCGAATCCAAATACAAGAAGGCGAAGATCCTCGAGCTGTACCTCAATCAGATCTATCTGGGCAACGGCGCATACGGTGTGGAGACCGCGGCCCAGCGCTACTTCGGCAAGTCGGCGCGCGATCTCAACCTTGCCGAGTCAGCGACACTCGCCGCTCTCCCGAAAGCGCCCGAGCGCTACAACCCGCGCAAGTTTCCCGACCGCGCGATTACGCGGCGCAACACGATCATCGAGCTCATGCGCCGCGACGGGAAGATCAGCGCTGGAGACGCCAGCCTCGCCAAGGCGTATCCGCTGCGGCTGGGGCGCAAGACGGAGTCCGGTGAGATCGCGCAGTACTTCGTCGAGTGGGTGCGGCAGAAGCTGGACGAGCAGTTCGGACGGCAGTTGTACGAGCAGGGCCTCAAGGTCTACACGACGCTCGATCTCGACATGCAATCCGCCGCGGAGCGTGCCCTCGAGGCGCAGTTGCGCGCGATCGAAGGGGGCAAGTACGGCAAGTTCAGCCACGTCACGTACGAGCAGTACGTGGCGCGCAGCGAGGGAAGCGATGACCCGGCGGCGCCCAATTCCCCGTATCTGCAGGGCGCGTTCATCGCGCTCGATCCGCGCAGCGGCGCGGTTCGCGCACTTGTGGGAGGACGCAACTTCGACGATTCCAAATTCAATCGTGCGACCCAGGCGCTGCGGCAGCCAGGCTCGACGTTCAAGCCCATCGTCTACGCTGCCGCGATACAGAGCGGGCGGCCGACGTCGTACATCGTGGATGATGCGCCCCTGATGCTTCCCGAGATGGGCGGCAAGGACTGGGCGCCTCAGAATTACGATCTGAAGTTCGAAGGTCCGATGACGGTGCGGCGCGGACTGTACCTCTCGCGCAACATCATCGCGATCAAGGTAGGGATGGAGCTGGGAGAGCCAACGGTGATCGAAATGGCGCGCAAGTTCGGCATCACCTCGGCCGTGCCGCCATTCCCGTCCATTCACATCGGGTCCGCGGACGTGTATCCGCTCGAGATGGTCGCCGGCTTCTCCACCTTTGCCAACCTCGGCGTCCGTGCCGCGCCCAACTCCATTCTGCGCGTCGAAAACGCGCGCGGCGAAACGTTGTGGGCGCCGACGCCCGTGCGTTCTCCCGTCCTGTCATCGGAAGAAGCGTGGCTCATGGTGGACATGATGAAAGACGTCGTGCGCCGCGGCACGGCGTATCGCGCTGTCTGGGGCGCGGGGTTCCGAGTTCCGTCCGCGGGCAAAACGGGAACGACGAACGATGGTGCCGACGTCTGGTTCATCGGTTACACCGCCGATCTCGTCGCGGGCGTGTGGATGGGGATGGACAGGCCGAAGAAGATCAAGTCCAATGCGCAGGGTGGCGATCTCGCCGCGCCGGCGTGGACGGCCTTCATGACAGAGGTGTATCAGAGAAAGCCCCCGCCTCCCGACTGGCCGCGGCCGGAAGCAATCATCAGCCGCGAAGTGGATCGCACGACGGGCTTGCTGCGAAATCCGTTCTGTCCGGCGGACGTCGTGTACACGGAGCACTACATCCAGGGCACCGAGCCGATCAGGGAGTGCGACATTCATTCTCCCTTCGCGGTGCCCGCCGATTCCATGTTTGGTGGCACCGTGCCCGGCGCTCCCGTCGCCGGATCCCTTGGCTCGCCGTCCATCACGCCTGGGGTGCAGCCCCAAAGCGGAACCCCCACGACGACGGGAGTGCGCGTGACGCCTGGCGGCGCGCCGGTTCCTCAGGCGTCACGTCCGACGCGGCCACGGCCGCCCAGCGACACCTCGAATCCGTTTCGCATTCCGCGATGACCTGGCAGCCGCTTGATTGCCACGCGCACACAACCTGGTCGGATGGGGCGCTGACACCAGCGGAGCTCGTCGCCACGGTTACCGCTCGCGGCGTTCGGCCGAGCATCAGCGATCATGTCTCCGGTGATGTGGCCAGTGCGGTGAAGACGATGGATGACGTGTCCGCGTATCTCGACGATCTCGAGAAGCATCCCGTGGCGCGCGGCGCCGAGTTCTGCTGGCACGATGGGCTGTGGCGGGAGTTGCCGCCGGAGCTGGCGACGCGCTTCACGCACCGCATCGGGTCGCTGCATGCCATCTTCCTGGGCGACGACGTACGCGTCCACATGTTCCAGAGCACGCTCCCCGAGGGGATGACACCCGACGTGTACATGGACGCGCACGTCGAGAACCTCGAACGCTTCGCGCGAGAAATGCCGGTGGACATTCTTGCGCATCCCACGCTCATGCCGTCGCCGTATCGCCGACTTCCGGTGGAAGAGCTCTGGACGGAGCCGCGCGAGGAGCGCGCGGTCGAGGCGTTGCGCGCCGCGGGAATCGCGTTCGAGCTCTCCGCGCGGTATCCGCCGCATCGACGTTTCGTGCAGCGGGCACTGGACGCGGGCGTTCGCTTCTCGCTGGGCTCGGACGGCCATTCCGCGGAGCAGGTCGGGGATGTCGCGGCACCGCTCGCGCTCGCGCGTGCACTGGGAGTGCGTGACGAGGACTTGTACGACCCGGCGGTGCACGGCTCTCGCACCGCGTACCCATCGGCGCGCGCCTCGTGATCCGGTATCACGCGCGGTGGGTGGTGCCGGTGGCGCAGCCGCCCATCGAGCACGCGACCGTCGGCGTGCAGGACGAGCGCATCGCATTCGTCGGTCCGCGCGCGGCCGCTCCGCCCGGAGCCGACGTGGAGCTCGGCGACGCGATCCTCCTCCCCGGGCTCGTCAACGCCCACACGCACCTCGAGCTCACCGTCATGCGCGGACTTCTCGAGGGTCTCGCATTTCCCGAGTGGATCAGCACGTTGGTTGCGGCGCGCCGCGCCGTGCTGGATGACGAGGCGTTGCGCGACTCGGCACGTCTCGGCGTGACGGAAGGCCTGTTCGCGGGCGTGACCTCGTACGCGGACACCAGCGAGAGCGGCGTGTCGCTGAGCGTCATGATCGAGTACGGCGTGCGGGGAATCGTGTATCAGGAGGTGTTCGGCCCCGCGCCGGAACAGTGTGACCGGGCGATGGCCGAGCTGCGCGCGCGCATGCGGGTGCACGTAGCGAACGCTACGGGGCTCGTGCGCGCCGGGATTTCACCCCACGCGCCGTACAGCGTGTCGGACGCGCTTTTCGCGGCGGCGGCGAGAGAGTCGCAGCGCGAACGCTGGCCGATGGCCATTCACATCGCCGAGAGCGAGGCGGAGTCCGCGTACGTCGAGCGCGGCGCGGGAGCGTTCGCCGATGCGCATCGCGCGCGCGGTATCGCGGTCGGCGCGCGCGCGGTGTCACCCGTGGCGCTGCTCGAGCGCGCGGGCGCGCTGACACCGGAGACGCTGCTCATTCACTGCGTGCATGCGAACGCGGATGACGTGGCGCGTATCGCGCACGGCCACGCGGCGGTCGCGCACTGCCCCGCGTCGAACGCGAAGCTCGGTCATGGCATCGCCCCGTTGCGCGAGCTGCTCGACGCCGGGATTCGGGTCGG
>JANNOC010000691.1:0-2373 GCA_031398865.1 Gemmatimonadota bacterium
ACCAGAATCTCCTGGCCGCGCTTCAGCGCATCCTGGATGTTCGGGACTTTACCGCGCGCGGCAGCGCCATTTTGGCCACCCGCGTTCGCCGTATCCCCACCCGAGCCGCGGCGCGACGCCGCGCCGCTGTCGGCCTCCGCCTCATCGCCCGCGTCATCCTCGTCGTCGTCGTCATCGCCGTCGCCGTCCTCGTCGTAGACGAGATCCGAGGCGTGGAGAAACGCCGCCTTCTCAGTTCCGATGTCGACGAACGCCGCCTGAATTCCCGGCAGCACCGCTTCGACCTTGCCGATGTAAATGTCGCCCACCATTCGGCGGGCTTCCGGCCGGTCCACCAGCAACTCGACGAGCTGCCCCTCTTCCAGAATCGCGACCCGCGTCTCGCGCTGGCTCACACTGATCAGTATTTCTCGGTTCATTGAATTCCGCATCGGCCCCGGCGAGCGGCGACTCGGCGCCCGGGAGACGGCGGTTGCTCCATGTGGTTCGAACCGGACGCGCTGCCTGCTGGAGACTCTGGCGGTGGTCGGTTCGTGAAGTCGGGTCTCTTCGGGCGCGTGTGATCGTCCACGCCGTCACCGTCCGGAATGCGCACCACGACGAGAGCAGCACGGCGACGCCGGCGTGCTCTCGAGTGCGATCCAGTTCGATACGGGCGAGCGTGCGATTCACGTCCATGTCCGTGCACGCGAGAAGAGGGCGCACCGCGGAACCACGCCGGAGCGCGGGGCCGAAGCGCACGAGAAGGTGCGTGGAGTGCCTCGAGTCGCGCGACACTGCACGCATCGGATTCAGCAGATCATGTGTTCACGACGGCGCGAGCCGGCGTGTCGAGCATCGGCGCTCACGTGACCGCCGGTTCCGGAATGTCTAGCAGGTGTCGTCCCCTTCCGCAACCGGCATAACGACTTACAGCGCCCGCTGCATGCGAAAGAACAGCCAGGCGACAGCCAGCACAAACACCAGGAGCGCCTTCCACTCCTTGTGCTTCAGGTACAGCTGCAAATTGAATCCGCCGCCGCTGTTGTCCGGGACCGTGTCGTTCGCCGTGCGCCACGGAGTGGGACGTGGAATGAACAGCGGGACGTTGCGCGCGTACTCGTCGTACTCGTCGGGAAAGCGCCCGCCCATGCCGCGACGCTCGCGCTCCATGGTCGGCGCGTAGATCAACGCGAAGAACGCAATTACCAGCAGCAGCATCGACCAGTGCACGGCGATTGCAAAGCCCGCCGCGATCAGAAAGCTGCCGAAGTACAGCGGATTGCGCGTGTGCGCGTACGGGCCGGTGGTAGCAAGACGCTGGTTCTTGACGATGTGGCCCGCCGCCCATCCGCGCACGATCACGCCGACGAACGCGATGACGGCGCCGACCGCGAGGGTGAGCGGCGTCGTGCGCGCAAAGAAGAGGTACAGCGCGGTGAGCAGGAAACCGAGCGGAAGCCGGAGTCGCTTGGCCAGCAGGGAGTAGTTCAGTCCGACATCTCCTTCAGCAGGTGCCGCGCGATCACGATACGCTGGATCTCGGAGGTGCCTTCGCCGATCTCGCAGATCTTCGCGTCACGCATCATCCGCTCAACGGGATAGTCCTTCGTGTAGCCGTACCCGCCATGAATCTGGATCGCCTTGATGGTCGCGCGCATGGCGAGCTCGGAGCAGAACAGCTTCGCCATGGCCGCCTGCTTCGCGAACGGCTTGCGATGCTGGGCCAGCCACGTCGCGTGGAATACCAGGTGACGCCCCGCTTCGATTTCGGTCGCCATGTCGGACAGCTGAAACTGCACGCCCTGGAAGCTCGCGATCGCCTTGCCGAACTGCTTGCGGACGGTCGCGTACCGCAGCGCCTCCTCGAACGCGCCTTCGGCAATCCCGAGGGAAAGCGCAGCGATGCCGACGCGCCCCGAGTCCAGCGTTCGCATGAAATTGCTGAAGCCCTGCCCTTCCGCGCCGAGGAGGTTCTCCGCGGGCACTTCGGCATCCTGGAAAATGAGCTCGCGGGTGTCCGAGGCACGCCAACCCAGCTTGTCTTCCTTTTTGCCGGAGCTGACGCCGGCGATCTTGGGGAGCGACGCATCGTGTCCGATCCCCACCTCACGCGCACGGGCAAGATCGACGGTGTCCTTGGTGACGATGAAGGCGCTGATCCCCTTGGTCCCCTTGGACGGATCGGTGACCGCCGTGACGACAAAAACCTCACCGACGCCGGCATGCGTGATGAACCGCTTCGAGCCGTTGAGCACGTAGTGGCCGTTCCGGCGCACCGCCGTAGACCGCGTGCCGCCGGCATCGCTGCCCGCGTGCTCTTCCGTTAAACCGAATCCGCCAAGGACGCGACCGCTCGCGAGCGGTGGCACATAACGCCGCTTCTGCGCATCA
>JANNOC010000716.1:0-2364 GCA_031398865.1 Gemmatimonadota bacterium
GCCGGCGTTCGGGACGGCGATGGTGGAGTTGCTCGACTCGTTGGCGGGGGTGGGAGCGAGGTAGAGGAAACTACGAGGTGTCAGTGGTCAGTTTTCAGTTCTCAGTGATCAGTGGCGGGGAGATGCACCACTGACAACTGAAAACTGATAACTGACACCTTGTTTTCCCTTACCCTTTTGTTGTCCTCGCCTTAGCCGGCGGTGTCCCCGGCCGAAACTGCTCCGCCTCTGTCGAACCCGCGAGCGCCGCGGTTGACGCTTCGCCGCCGCTCACGGTCTGCAGCACCTGATCGAAATAGCCCGTGCCCGCCTCACGCTGATGCTTCGTGGCAGTGTACCCGTCCGCTTCCCGCGCGAACTCCCGCTCCTGCACGCGCACATACGCCGGCATTCCCTCGTCCCGGTATGCCCGTGCCAGCTCGAAGGTGTTCAGATTGATCAGATGCCACCCCGCGAGGGTGATGAATTGGAACTTGTATCCCATCGCGGCCAGCTCGCGCTGAAACGTGGCGATGGTCGGCGCATCGAGATTCCGCTGCCAGTTGAAGGACGGGGAGCAGTTGTACGCCAGCATCTTCCCCGGAAACTCCGCGTGGATGCCCTCGGCGAACCGGCGCGCCTCGTCCACATCCGGCGTGGATGTCTCACACCAGATGAGATCCGCGTATGGCGCGTACGCCAGACCTCGCGCGATCGCGCTCTCGAGCCCGCCGCGGACGCGGTAGTAACCTTCCGGTGTCCGCTCGCCTGTCATGTAGGGCGTGTCACGGGAGTCCACGTCGCTCGTGAGCAGTGTGGCAGACAGCGCGTCAGTACGCGCGACGATGAACGTGGGCACGCCGACGACGTCGGCCGCGAGCCGCGCGGCGGCGAGCGTCCGCACGAACTGCGCGGTCGGCACAAGCACCTTGCCACCCATGTGCCCGCATTTCTTCTCGGACGCCAGTTGGTCCTCGAAGTGGACACCTGCCGCCCCCGATTCGATCATCGCCTTGGTGAGCTCGAATGCGTGTAGCGGTCCCCCGAAACCAGCCTCCGCGTCAGCAATGATGGGTGCCATCCAGTACCGCTGATCCGTGCTGCCTTCGCTCCACTCGACCTGATCCGCGCGAATCAGTGCGTTGTTGAGTCGCTTCACGAGCGCGGGCACGGAGTTCGACGGATATAAACTCTGGTCCGGATAGGTTTGCGCGGCGAGATTACCGTCCGCGGCCACCTGCCATCCGCTGAGATAGATCGCCTCGAGACCCGCGCGTACCATCTGCACGGCCTGGGCGCCGGTCAGCGCGCCAAAGGTTCGCACGTAGGGGCGCTCGTGCAGCAGCCACCACAGGCGCTCGGCGCCCAGTCGCGCCAGCGTCTCCTCCACCTGCACCGAGCCGCGCAGGCGCACGACGTCCTCGGCGGAATAGTCGCGGCGGATGCCCTTCCAGCGATCGTCACTCCGCCAGGCGCGGTCAATCTCCGCTGCCTGACGACGCGAGTCTGGCTGCGTCATGTGCGGACCTCCTGTGGGTGCAACCGGATGAGCTCGGGATACGCGACGAGCGTGAGGAACTCTGGGAAGCGGTCGGCGAGGACGAGCTCGTCAAGCAAACGCGCGGCGTCGCGCAGCCGCGGTGCGCTGTCGCCGCGGCTCTGTTGCAAGGCGGCAACTTCCTCGTCGCGGATCGATCCGTACAGCTCGGCGGACATTGCCGCCTGGCGTCCTCCGGTGAGTGACACACGATGCGTGCGCCATTGCCAGAGCTGTGCGCGCGAGATCTCCGCGGTGGCAGTGTCTTCCATGAGATTGTGAATCGCCACGGCACCGTATCCGCGCAGCCACGCTTCGAGGTATTGCAGCGCCACGTTCACGTTATTCCGCACGCCGTCCTCGGTCACCGTCCGGTCGGTTACACGAAGCAAGTCGGCGGGGCTGACGCGAACGTCCTCGCGGCGATTGTCTTTCTGGTGCAGGCGATCACCCAGCGTGCGATCGAAGATCGACCGCGCAACCGGCACGAGGTCGGGGTGCGCGACCCAGGTGCCATCGAATCCGTCGCCGGCTTCGCGTTCCTTGTCCTCGGTCACCTTCGCGAAGGCGCGCGCGTTCACGTCGGCGTCGCGCCGGCTCGGCACGAATGCCGCCATGCCGCCGATCGCGTGCGCCCCCCGGCGATGACAGGTTCGAACGAGCAACTGCGCATAGGAGCGCATGAACGGAACCGCCATCGTGACTGCCGCGCGATCGGGCAGCACGAATGTTGAGTCGGCGCCGAGCTTCTTGATGATGCTGAAGATGTAATCCCAGCGGCCCGCGTTCAGCCCCGCCGCGTGATCGCGGAGCTCGTACAGGATCTCGTCCATCTCGAACGCGGCGAG
>JANNOC010000472.1:0-1759 GCA_031398865.1 Gemmatimonadota bacterium
GAGATGACCCTCGACGCCCTCGGCGGTGGCAGTTTCGCGGAAACGTTCTCGAACGTCCGCCGGGAGTTCGCGGGCGTGGTCCGGAGCGGCCGTTCGCACGAATTCGATGTCCACCGTGGTCGAAAGGCTGCAGCGGTGGCCGGCTCGAGAAATACCACGCCGTCCGCACCGATCCCCGTCGCACGGGCACATATCCGGCTGATCCGCGCGGGTTGCGTCAGATCGCCCGGCGGCTCTTCTCTGGCGTCGAAGATGACGAAGTCGTTTCCGGACCCGCTCATCTTGTGAAAGCGCCGCCCGTCGTCCGAGCTCACACGTACCCCCTGATCATCCAGTAGCGCAGCCTCCACACCATCCAGACCGCTTCGCGGACGATCCCTTTCGACATTTTGCTCTCGCCTTCCGTGCGATCCACGAAGACAATGGGAATCTCCACGATCCGAAAACCGCCCCGCCACGCGCGAAAGCTCATCTCGATCTGAAACGCGTATCCATTTGATTTGACAGCCTTTAGATCGATGGCTTCAAGTACTTTCCGCCGAAAGCACTTGAATCCCCCCGTCAGATCCGCGAGTCGGAGGCCCGTCACTTTGCGCGCATAGATGTTCGCCGCGTAACTCAACATGAGGCGCGCGATCGGCCAGTTCACCACCGTCACTCTGCCGTGCTGATAGCGCGAGCCGAGCACCACATCCGCGTTCTCGATCGACGTCAGGAACTGTGGGAGATGCACCGGATCGTGGGAGAAGTCGGCGTCCATCTCGAAGATGAACTCATAGTCCCGGGCCAGCGCCCACTGGAATCCGGCGAGATACGCGGTCCCGAGCCCCATTTTTGACGCGCGATGGATGCCGTGTACGCGGGCGTTCGACGCGGCAATCTCATCCACGATTTTCCCTGTCCCATCCGGAGAACCGTCATCCACGACGAGCACGTCAATACGGGCGTCCTGCGCGAGGACGCTGGTTATCAGACGGCGAATGTTCTCGCTCTCGTCGTACGTCGGGACGATGACCAGGGCGCGCTCAGCCAACGGACACCCTCCTGTTCCGCTCTGCGACAACGCCCCATCCAATGAGCAATATCGCGGCGGTCAGTGCGACGAGCGTGATCGCTTTCCCTTTCGGATAGTCGCGATCGGCGAACGAGAGCTCCACCCGCCGCGCCCCAGCCGGAAGCGCGACGCCGATAAGCGAGTAATCCGCCCGTCCGATCGCCGCCGGCTTGCCGTCCACTGTGGCGGTCCATCCCGGGTAATAATTCTCGGAGACCACGAGCGCCGAACCCGCGGGCGCCGCGGACGCGAGCTCCAGGGATATTCTGCCGGGTTCGAGTCGCGAGGTCCGGACGCGAATTCGGAGCGGCTGCGGCAGCGTGGTCACCTGGACTCCCGTGACAGGCGCCGCGGTATCAAAAAGCGCGGCGGTACCGGCATCGAATCGCGGATCCAGCACCGTCGCAAAGGTGGCCTCGGGCGGGGCTTTGACGATGACTGTCGCTACCCAGGCGTACGGATTGTCTTCCTGCAGCTCATACAGATACACGGTGTTCCCCACCGAATTGCGGACGGGGCCGACGCGCTTCGTCAGTCGCATAGCCGGCGTCCCCTGCACGGCGCGCGCAAACTGTTCCCCGCCTAACGCCATCGCCAATGGCTGAGCGGGAATCTCGGCGGGAAGCTCCGCGTTGGTGAGCCAATACTTCACGTTGGCCAGTCTGCGAAACTGCGGGAGCACGATGTTCACCGGCGGCGCGGGCG
>JANNOC010000474.1:0-2700 GCA_031398865.1 Gemmatimonadota bacterium
GTTAAACCGAATCCGCCAAGGACGCGACCGCTCGCGAGCGGTGGCACATAACGCCGCTTCTGCGCATCAGTGCCAAAATTGACGATCGGTGAAGTGCCGAGCGTGGTGTGCGCCGAGATGGTGATCGCGTGCGACGCGTCGACCTTGGCCATCTCGTGAATCGCGATGATGTAGCTGAGCAGATCCAGCCCCGCGCCGCCCAATTCCTCGGGCCATGGAACTCCCAGCAGTCCGAGCTCGCCCATCCGGCGGATGTTCTCCCACGGGAATTCGGCGGAGGCATCGAAGTGTGCCGCAACCGGCGCGACCTCTTCGCGAGCAAACGTCCGCACCATGTCGCGGACCGCCAGATGCTGATCAGTGAAGTACAGCGTGTCGTCCATGCGGTGGCGGCTACGGGTTCGTCAGGCGGATCGAATGACAGCGAGAAAGCGTTCTCCGTACTTCTGCAGCTTGGCGGGGCCGACGCCGTGAATCTCACCCAGCGCACCGATGGTGCGCGGCCGGCGCACGGCGAGCTCCGCGAGCGTGCGATCCGGAAAGACGATATAGCCTGGTACGCGATCCGAGCGCGCAATTTCCGCCCGCAGTGCTTTCAGCGACGCGAACAGCGGAGCGTCGTCAGGCGCCAGTGTCACTCCTACCGCGGCGTGTGCTGCGACGTCCGCGCTGCTCCCACGGCCCTCGCGTCGCGTGCGATCGCGCGGTGGCCGCTTGGCCGCGGACGCGCCGAGCGGCTTCGCGCGATGCGTCCCGAGGCAATTGTCGCACCCGCTGCACGTGGACCGCGCCGCGGGATCGCCGAAATATCGGAGGACGAATGCCCGGCGGCAACCCGGCGTGTACGCATATTTCTGCATCATCTCCAGCTTCGCGAGATCAGCGCGCCGGCGCCGCTCGAGAAAGGTCCAGTCGATCGGCAGCTGTGCGAGCGGCGCCTTCGGCGACACCAGGCGCAGCCCGCCGCCGGTCGGCTCCCAGACGACGAACTGCCGCGACTGCAGCGCGTCCAGGAGCGGTCGCACGCCCATCGGCCCGCCGAAACCGGGAGGCAATCCATCGAGGTCAACAGCGGCGCCGTCGTGCAGCCGCGCGCCGACCGCGCGCCAGAGCGTCCGCAGCAGGCCGCGCTCGACGTCGTCCTCCGCGCTCAGCTCACGCTTGATGCGCTCAGGCGTCGCGAGCAGGCGAACGAAGACGCGCGACAGCGAGTCGCTGTCCACGGTCAGGCCGCCGCCCTTCTCGATGATACGCAGCGCGGACTCAACCTCCCGCGCGTTGATCTTGCCCGGCAGCCTCGTGGCGATGTCGTCCGGCAATTCCTGCACCACTCCCGTTGCGTCTGCGCGCCGCACGAGCATCGCGTACACCTGGCCAACCAGGGCACGGTCGGGATGCGCCGCGCGGATGAAGAACTCGTGCGTAAAGCGATCGGGATAGGCGTGCAGCAGGAAGACGTCGGACGGCAGCCGATCACGACCGGCTCTCCCCGCCTCCTGGTAGTATGCCTCCAGAGTTCCCGGCATCGCGTGATGGATGACGAGCCGCACGTTGGCCTTGTCGATCCCCATCCCGAACGCGTTGGTGGCCACGATGACGCGCGAACGCTCGTTCATGTAGGCTTCCTGCACATCGCGGCGATGCACGTCATCCAATCCCGCGTGATACCCGACCGCGGCGATGCGCGCCTGCTGCGTCACCTGCGTAATGCGCTCGACGGCTTTGCGCGTGGATGCGTACACCACCGCCAGGCCGTCGTGCGCGCGCAGCGTCTCCACCAGCAGGGTGTCCTTCTCGGCTTCATTGCGCGCGGGGAGAACGTGGTAGGTGAGATTGGCGCGGTCGAAGCCGGTGATCACCGTTTCCGGCGATCGCAATGCGAGTTGCCGCGCGATGTCCTCGCGCACGTGCGGTGTGGCGGTGGCCGTGAGTGCGATGGTCGGCGGCGCACCCAGCCGATCGCGCACGTCGCGGATGCGCAGATAACTCGGCCGGAAATCGTGGCCCCATTCGCTGATGCAGTGCGCCTCGTCCACGGCGAGGAGCGAAACGCCCATCGCGCGAAGCCGTTCCGCCGTGGACCCCACGTCGAATCGCTCGGGCGCGACGTACAGGAGCTTGATCTCGCCGCGCGCGGCGCGGGCGAGGCGGTCGGACACCTGGCTGGACGAGAGCGTGCTGTTGATGAACGCCGCGGGAAGACCTTTCGCGGCGAGCGCATCCACCTGGTCCTTCATCAGCGAGATGAGCGGGGAGACGACCACCGTCAGGCCCGGAAGCAGAAGCGCGGGTACCTGAAAGCACAGCGACTTGCCACCGCCCGTCGGCAGAATGACGAGGGTATCGCGCCCCGCCAGCACCGCGTCGACCGCGAGCGCCTGACCCGGGCGAAAGTCGTCGTAGCCAAAGCTGGTTCGCAGCGTCGCGCGGGCGTCGTCGAGCGTCGGCGTCATCAGCGGAATGTCGGCCTCGATCCGCATGTCGAGATCACCGCCGTCGCGCTGGTGCCAGCCTCACACCGCACGCGCGAAGTGCCCGCGTGTGAACGCTCCGCCGAGCAGCTCCCGCAGCACATCGTTCCGGGGCTGCTCCTCGCGGGCGAGCGCGTCAAGCGCACTGCGGTAGGCGGCAGTGATCGCGGCGACGTTATCGCCAGGCACATTGAACAGGAGATGATACGAGCGCAGCCCGGCGTTCCAG
>JANNOC010000477.1:0-2496 GCA_031398865.1 Gemmatimonadota bacterium
TCATGACCCACCCGCCGCTCGCGGAGCGCATCGCGGCGCTGCGCGGGGGAAGCGTCTGACTTGACCTCACCGGCGAGGGCAAAGCGGCGGCGTGTTCTGAAGGGCGGAGTTGCCGCGGCAACTAATTCCGGCAACAAGCGAGGGTAAGAACATGGAGTTTGGTTCTCCGGCATTCTGGATCGCGGTGCTTCAGATCATCGCCATCGACATCGTGCTCGGCGGCGACAACGCGGTGGTCATCGGGATGGCCTCACGACGGCTGCCCGCGCAGCAGCGCGGCAAGGCGATCTTTTGGGGCGTGTTCGGGGCGATCGCGCTGCGCGTGGTGCTGATCTTCTTCGCCCTGCAGCTGCTGCAGATCCCCTACCTCAAGATCGTGGGCGGCGCGCTTCTGCTCTGGATCGGCGTCAAGCTCCTGATGCCCCAGGAGGATGGCGGCCACAAGATCGATGCGAGCACCCATCTGATCGGCGCGATCAAGACCATCGTCGTGGCCGACGCGGTGATGAGTCTCGACAACGTGATCGCGATCGCGGCGGCGGCGAAGGACAGCGTCGCGCTGGTGGTCTTCGGGCTGGTCGTGAGCGTGCCCATCATCGTCTGGGGCAGCAAGCTGGTGCTGGTGCTCATGGACCGTTTCCCGATCGTGATCGTCGGGGGCGCCGCGCTGCTCGGCTGGATCGCTGGCGGCATGATGGCGCATGACGTGGCGGTAAAGGAATGGGTCGTCGCGAATGCGGCCTGGCTCAAGTACGGGGCGCCAGTGATCGGGGCGGCGCTGGTAGTGCTGGTGGGCAAGATGTTCACTGCGCGCGTAACGCCAGCGGCGGCCACCGTGGATCTGGCCGCGGCGGATCAGAAAACAGAATGAAGGGAATGCAATGCTGAAGCTACTGGTAGCGACCGACGGATCCGATAACGCTAACCGCGTGATCGATCATGTCATCAAGCAGGCGGGCAGGTGCGCGGAACCGGTCGAGGTTCACTTGCTAAATGTGCAGATGCCGCTGGCGAGCGTCAATATCAAACTATTCATCAGCCTCGATGACCTGAATGCCTACTACCACGACGAGGGCATGGCGGCACTCAAGAGCGGGCGCGAGAAACTTGACGCAGCCGGGATCAAGCACGCGTTTCACATCGGCGTTGGCGACCCGGCGGAGGTGATCGCGCAGTATGCCGAGGACAAGCGATGCGAACAGATCGTCATGGGTTCCCGCGGCATGGGCACGGTGTCCAATCTGGTATTGGGATCGGTCGCCACCAAGGTGATCCACCTGGCCAAAGTGCCCGTGCTCCTTGTCAAATGACTGGGGAGACCCTGAATATGTTTGTGCCGGGAGGCGGGGCGCGATGGCGCGGAGCATTGTGAGGCACTGGGTCGGCAGTCTGTCCCTTATCGCTTTCGGGTTTCTCGCGCCGTCCGCTTCAGCCTTCGCTCAGGAGAAGCTCCCTATCGTTTATGTGGCGCCCATCGAAGGCATCATCGACCTCGGACTGGCGCCATTCGTCCAGCGCGTCCTCGACGAAGCCACGGAGGCGGATGCGGCGGCCGTCATCTTGGAGATCAATACCTTCGGAGGACGAGTGGATGCCGCAGTGCTAATCCGCGATGCGCTGTTGAATTCCAAGGTGCGCACGGTCGCCTTCGTGAACAAGCGCGCCATCTCGGCCGGCGCTCTTATCAGCCTGGCCGCCGAGAGCCTCGTCATGGCCGGGGGCGGAACCATCGGGGCCGCAACGCCGGTGCAAATGGGACAGCCCGGCACGGCGGCGAAGCCCGTGGAAGAGAAAACGGTGTCCTACGTCAGGAAGGAATTTCGCGCCACCGCCGAGAGCCGCAAGCGGCCGCCCCTCCTTGCGGAGGCGATGGTCGACACGGATGTGGAGATTCCCGGTGTCAATGAAAAAGGCAAGCTTCTCACGCTGACGACCGAGGAAGCCTTGCAGCACAAGCTCGTCGACTTCCGCGCCGAGACCATGGAGAGCGCGCTGGAGCAGCTGGGACTTGGCGGCGCGGAGTTGCGGCGGGTGTCGCCCAACTGGGCGGAGCGCCCCGCTCCCACCGTCGCCATCGGTGGTTTGCGAGCGCGCGGGGGCGATCGCCGGCGTGGGGTCGACCGTGTGCCAGCCGATGCCGGGGAAATAGGCCTCGACCCACGAGTGCGCGTCGTCATCGCGCACCACGTACTCCTTGCGCTCGGGATCGAAGCGCCCGGGGCTGAAGCCCGACACCACGCGCGCGTAGATGCCGCCCATGCGCAGCAGCAGCGCGGTCGCGCCGGCGAATTGCTGGCAGTAGCCGCGGCGGTCCTCGAACAGGAACGTCATCAGCGGGACGGCGCTCGCCGTCGGCGTCTCGCTGTAGCTGGCGCCGTCCTGCACGCGGTCGCGCACCCGCGCCAGGAACTCAAAGGGCGTCGCCGAGCGCTCGCGCAGGGTCGTGGCCAGCTCGTAGGCGCGGGCGTAGGGCGACCGCGCCAGCAGCGGCTCGAC
>JANNOC010000081.1:0-3695 GCA_031398865.1 Gemmatimonadota bacterium
CGAGCGCGCCGCAGGACGGACACACAAGCAGACGCGGCGCGAGCTGCGTACCGCACCGCCGGCAGGCGGTGGAAGGCGGAGACAGTACGACGTCAGCCACTGGCCGGCAGCTCTCCGGTGCGCGCCTGCCCCACCTGATACGGCCCCGTAATGCTGTGCGCCTGCCCGCGGTTCAGCTTCCACGCCTCGTACAGGGCGATGCCGATGATGAAAATCCCGATGATGTTGCCGAATCCTGCGAGCAGCGGCGACGCGGCGGCGATCAGAAACACGATCACGATGCCTTGGGGCGCGCTGTCAGACGACGCGAGTCCCCTCATGACGAACGGAACATACGTCGAAACAATGGCTGCATACGTCAGCGCCATCGCCATCGCCTGGTATCGCCATCCGCCGCGTCCGCCCGATCCGACGCTCACCGCCTTGCCCACCGCGAAGCCGACGACTATTGCCACGAGGCCGATCTCCAATCCCGTCGCGACGAGAATGCCGTAGTACAGCAGCGAGCCGCCGACAGCCGCCGCGAGCCCGAACCCGAGGGCGCGAACCGTCCGCGACACTCGCGCGCCCGCGTCGGTAGAGTGCGCCAGGCCGGCGCGGCACGCAGCGCACAGCACGCGACCATCCATCTCGTAGTAGGTACTCTCGATACGGTTCGAGCACTGGCTGCACGCCATCGCGCCCGGATCAGGAGCGGCGCCGGGCGTATCGTCAAACCGCAACGGCTCTGGTGGGGGGGCGGAGGAATCGGGTTGTCTGGGCATATGAGTATGAATTGAAACGACCCCCGCGTGCGAAACGCGAGGGTCGTCGTCCACGCCGGCTCCTCACGGATCGCGTGAGCCGGTTACGCTCGGTTCAGCGCGCGACGATCAGGCGACCGTTTGCCCTGGACGAGCCGGCAGTGGGACTCGGACTAGACAATGGATCACCTCCTCGAAAACAGGGTGGAAGAGAGGGCGTGACGCCGACACCGTGTCGGCTCCGAAAATCTACATACCGCGTCAAGGGGCGTTCCGGCGGTTGACGGCGCGCGCGCCGAGGGACGCCACCGCGGTCGCGCTCCACGCCAGACCGGTCGCGAAAAGAATGGACGCGATCAGGAGCACGGCCCCCGGCACGCGGAAGAGCGGCGCCAGGCGACCAGCGAGCCCGACTACGTCGCCGTGAGCACCGGCCCAGAGGAGCAGCGCACTCCACGCAATCGCGCCCGCCACGGCCGCGTCCCGCGCTGGCGCCCGAAATGTTCGCGCGAGGACGCCCCAGACAGCGCCGACGACGGGCACCGCGGCCCACCCACCCACGACGGTCGCCAGCAGGAATGCGCTGGAGAGCAGCACAAGTCGAGCGAGGTGGCGCATGGCTAACGCTCCGGCTCGAGCGTGAGCACCGCGCTGCGGTGCGACTGCGGCAATGCGTCAGGACGATCGGGGACGCGGAGCGTATCGAGCATACCGTCCGACCAGTGGCGCATGCGATCTGCATAACGACGGCTCGCGGGATTGCCGGACTGCCCGCCTGGATACACGCCCCATGCGCGGATGGCGGGGCCCAGCTCCACGACCATGCGCCAGCTCGCGCCAAAGCCGCCGCCGCCGCTCGACGGATTCAAGGTAGACGGGCCCCCCTGCGTCGGCATGCCTAACGCGGAAAAACCATCCAGGCGCATGAGGTGCCGGACATTCGCGTGCCGGCGATCGCGCCACCGCCAGCCGCCGCGCTCCGGAGGGCCATGCTCCTCGCGCGCCCGCCGGTAGCCCAGGCGCAGGCTTTGCGCGAGCACGTCATCCCGCCGCTCGCGCGCATCGGTCGCGCGCACGTCCCACCACGGGTTGTCCGCGTCGCGCAGAAGCACCGCGAGAACCGCCCCTTCCGGCGTGAGCTCGCGCCGCCCGGGTTGGCCAGGCGTGTCGAGCTCGTCCCACGTGAGCTCCGTGAGCGCGCTCATCGTTTGCTCGAACAACAGCGCGCGCTCGTTCTCGCGGGTATATCGCCGGTCCCATTCCGCCAGCAGTCGCATCGCCGTCCCGAGCTCCGCGTCCGCGCTGTCGCGGTTTGTCACGCGCGCGGCAGCCTCGAGCAGAGCAGGGACGAAGACATCCGCGCGGGCGCTCCCGGGATCCGTCTGAAAGCGACGCATCGCATCCGGTGTGACGGCGGAATCGGCGCGCAGCAGCGCGTTGATGCGCATCGCGCGCCACGGACTGTACCAGTTGCTGCCGAGATAAGTGGAATCCTGTCTGGGATCGCGTTGTTGCTGGTTGGCGGACGCAAGAAATCCCTGCGCGGGATCCACGCTCGCCGGATATCGATCCACGGGAAGAAAGCCCTGCCAGTCGCTTGCGCTCCGCGAGCCGTCACGGACGATGTCTCCGCGACCGTTGCCGGGACGTACCGGGAACAGGCCGGTCGTCCGAATCGCGATGTGACCGCCGCGATCCGCGACGAGAATGTTCTGCGGAGGCCCGACGTAGCGTCGCATTCCGTCCAGCGCCCCGGCCGCGCTGGTTGCTACCGCCAGCGCGCCGAATGCCCCAGGTTCGTCAGGCTCGTACAGCGTCCACCGCATCGAGAGCCAGCGGTCGTTTGCGCGACGCAGTGGGCCGCGGTGTGTGAACCGAATGGTATCCGTGGCGATGACGGCGCCGCGCGCGTCCCGATACGTCTCGATTCGCTGCTCGAGCGGAAGCCATTGCCCGTCGAGTCTGTAGCGACGTGGCGCCCTCGGGTCGTCCACGGCCTCGACGTAGTAGTCCACGAGATCGGCTTCGGCGTTGGTGAACGTCCAGGCGACGTCGCGGTTGAAGCCGATGATGATCCACGGCGCGCCAGGTATCGTCACGCCGTACACGTCCAATTCGCCGGGCACCACGAGATGCGCCTCGTACCAGATGGACGGAAGCGTGAGCTCCAGATGCGGATCGCCGGCCAGAATCGCGTGCGAGCCGGCCGTGCGCGTTGGCCCCACAGCCCAGTTGTTGCTGCCCAGCGCATCGAGACCCGCACTTCGCTTCGGCGTTGAGCCGGCCATCGCGGCAAGTGCGAGTGTGGATGTGGACGTGTCGGGCTCGCCGGGCGGGGGAATCGGCCCTGCGTCGAAGCGTGGCGCGGTCGCGCCGGACGGAACCATCGGCTCCTGAATCGGGCTGTTGACCGGAAACAGCGCGTCCGCGGCAGCGCGCCCAACGCGTGCACGCGCGCTCGCGACGTCGAGCTCGTGCTGCGTGTACGACAGCGTCCACGACATGCGGTTCAGCAGATGCAGCGAGTTGATCGGAGACCAGTGTGTCGGCCGAGCGGCCAGCAGTCGATACTCGATCGGCACGTGCCGGCTTCCCATCGCGGCGATCCACGCGTTCACGCCGTCGGCGTACGCGAAGATCGCGCGCGCGCCGGGCGACGCCGAATCCAGCGCCGCGAGCCGGCGCTCCGCCACACGGCCCATCCCCAGCGCGCGCATCTCCCGATCCGCGGATAGCGCGCGCGCGCCGGCAATCTCGGTCAGCCGGCCGCTCGCCGCCAGCGTCTGCAGTTCGAGCTGGAAGTGCCGGTCGCGAGCGACGACGTAGCCCAGTGCGCGGTACGCGTCCGCGGGGGTCGAGGCGAAGATGTGCGGCACGGACCGGTCGTCATAGATGACGCGGACGTCCCCGACGAGTCCGGGAATTCGCGCCCGCGCACTGCGCGGGAGGTCG
>JANNOC010000172.1:0-2276 GCA_031398865.1 Gemmatimonadota bacterium
CGAAAAGATTACGGTGGATGATTGCGCGCGCGCCTCGCGGGCACTGGAGGCGCGGTTGGACGGCGGGACCCTGGTCGCGGAGCGGTACGTCCTGGAAGTGTCGTCGCCGGGAGTCGAGCGAGCACTGCGCACCGTGTCGCAGTGGCGCCGCTTTCTGGGACGCAGGGCGAATGTGTCGAGCGCCGCGCTCGGGGGGCGGGCCGAGGTGGAGATCGTGGCGATTGAAGGGGACATGTCGGAGGAGGTGGCGGTTCTTCGTGACGCGAAAGGCGCGGAGCACCGATTGCCGTTAGGCGAGATTACCGACGCTCGGCTCGCGTTTCACTGGTAGACGCGGCCCGGGCACGCAGGATGGAATTCCGGTTCGGACGGGGTCCGGACCTTTGACAGGAGCATGGGATGGCCGGCTCGGCTGAGATTCTGACCGCGATTCGTGAGTTGACCCACACGAAGCAGCTGGACCGTGCGGAGCTGCACGGACTGCTGGAAGCGGGCATCAAGGCGGCACTCGAGAAAAAGCACGGCCCCACTGTGGAGGCCGAGGTCGCCATCGACGAGGATCGCGGCGCGATCAAGATCGTGCTGCTGAAGACGGTCGTGGAATCGGTCACCGACGCCAGCCGGGAAGTGCTGCTCGAGGAAGCGCGTTTCGAAGATCCGGAATTCCAGGTCGGCGACGTCATGGAGATTCCGGTGGACTTCGCGGAGTTCGGCCGGACCGCTGTGCAAGCCGCCAAGCAGCGGATCATCCAGCGCGTGCGCGAGGGCGAGCGCACCAAGATTCGCGACGAGTTCGCCGGCCGCATTGGGGATCTGCTCTCGGGTGAAGTGCAGCAGATCGAACGCGGCAAGTTGGTCGTCATGCTGAACAAGTACCGCGAGGCCGAAGCAATTCTGCCGTACCGCGAGCAGAATCACCGCGAGCATTTCCATCAGGGCGAGCCCATCCGCGCGGGTCTCAAGCGCGTGGAGGAGACGCCCAAGGGACCGCGTCTGATCCTGAGCCGGTCGGATCCGCTGTTCGTGCAGGCGCTGTTCAAGCTCGAGGTCCCGGAAATTCAGCAGGGGATCGTCGAGATCCGGGCGGCGGCGCGTGAGCATGGCAGCCGGACAAAGATCGCGGTGTTCTCTCGGGATGACTCGATTGATCCGGTGGGCGCGTGCGTGGGCCTCAAGGGGTCGCGCGTGCAGGCTGTCGTGAATGAACTGAGCGGGGAGCGCATCGACATTGTGCCGTGGTCGTCCGACCCGGAGCGCTTCGCGAAGCTCGCGCTGGCGCCGGCGCGTGTCGCGCGCGTGTTCAGCGATGCGGCGGCCAAGACTATCGAAGCGGTCGTGGACGAGGATCAGCTCTCGCTCGCCATCGGGCGCAATGGGCAGAACGTACGCCTGGCGTCGGAGCTCACGGGCTGGAAGATCAATCTGTATTCCAGCCGCGAGTGGATCGAGCGGGCGGGCGAAGCGCCGCTGTTCGCGCCGCTTCCCGAGGAGACCGATACGGCGGCTGACGTCAAGCTCACCGAGATCGAGGGGCTGGCGCCGGCGACCGTCGCGGTGCTGGAAGACGGCGGGTATCGCACGCTCAACGACATCATTGACCTGGAGCGTGAGGACTTCCTCAAGCTGCCAGGCATCGCACCGGAAGAAGCCGATCGCGTCATGGCGATCATTGACGAGTTGACGACGGACGACAGCGGCGCGGACGAGCGCGACGTGGCGACCGGCCAGGCGGCTGGGGAACCGGGCGCGGGGTGAGCGTGGACCTCGCGACACAGCGCAAGCTGCTCGCGCTGGTGGGACTCGGCGCACGCGGCCGGCTCGTGGTGGTGGGAGTGGAACAAGTGCGCAGGGCGGTGCTGAAGGGAAAGGTACTGTTCGCCGTGGTCGCGCC
This sequence comes from Gemmatimonadota bacterium, assembly GCA_031398865.1. Classification (GTDB taxonomy): domain Bacteria; phylum Gemmatimonadota; class Gemmatimonadetes; order Gemmatimonadales; family Gemmatimonadaceae; genus JANNOC01. The sequence continues at coordinate 1,892 of JANNOC010000172.1, forward strand.
CGATGCGTCGAAGCACAGTCGCGAGAAAGTGGTCCCGCTGCTCGCGGCGCGCCGAGTGGGATTCGTTGAAGGGCCGGGCGCGGCAGAGCTGGGTCGCGCGGTGGGGCGGGAGGCGACGGCGGCGGTGGGAATCGTGGATGAAGGATTGGCGCGTGGAATTCGTGCGCTGCTGCACAGAGGTGCAGCCGCGCCCGTGGAGTCGAGTCCTGTCGGGACTCAATAGGAGGAGTGTTTGAGCAAGCTTCGCGTGCACGAGATGGCGGCTGAATTCGGGATCTCCACCGACGAAGTGGTGACACTTCTGCGGTCCATGGAGGTCACCGTCCGGAGTCATTTGAGTCAGCTCTCCGATGAACAGGTCGCTCGGGCACGCGCGCGTTGGGAG
>JANNOC010000196.1:0-3193 GCA_031398865.1 Gemmatimonadota bacterium
CGACCGTTGCTGGTCGGCAGCGCGGCCAGCGGAACAACGTTGAGCGCACCGTCGGGCACAACAAAGACGCGTCGAGCGTCTCCTAGATGCTGCGCCACTGGATCCCAGATCTTCCGGCGAAGCGACGTCCCAAGTGTCCGGAATGACGAACTCGAGCCCATGTCGCCGGGGGCAGTCCTGATGTCCGCGAGCATCTGTTGACGCCAACGTGCGATCAGCGCGTCGATTGGGCCTGCCGCTCCAATCGTAACGACCGTCGGTTCTCGTTCGTCCGGTCGCAGGACAAACGCGAGATACGATGGCTCGAGGCGCACGCCAACCCGCTGGATCCGGGGCCGGTCGGACTCACCGGCGAGGTTTGTCGGACCAAAGACCGTGCGATCGAAACGAACGAAGGAAACGAGCGCCGTACCAGCCGAGAGGTGCGCTCGCACAAGATCCAGGTCAATGTCGGATCGCGATAGCTCCGAACGAAACGTCGCGCTCTCGAGCGCCAACGCCCGTTCGGTTTGGTCTTTGAGCAGGCTCGCCTCGTTGACCAATCGGGCGTACTGCTCTGGTTGTCGTTCTGTCGGTCCTCGAAGCATGAGGTTTGCGAGGCGTTGGCGGGCTGACGTGAGGGTCAGTCGCAGCGGCGCAACCCTACCACGCGTATCCGTGGAGGCACGAATCCTCGAGGCCTCCTCGTCCAGCACAAGCGAGCGTCCTCGTATGACCGAGTTCAACACGCGCGAATCGGAGTTCGCGGGAAGCAGTGAAAGCGCCAAGCTGAGGCCTTGCGGCCGCGCCGCCGCGAAATCGAGAGCTTGGCGCCCGGGCAGAGAGCTCAGCATCAGACGTAAGTGGTTCCGACCACTCTCTTCAGCTCGGAGGGCTTCCGCCAGAGCCTCCTCGCGCCGATTCATCTGGACGGCCAGCGAGGCTCGGTCCACTTCCGCTCGCGCGATGTCGGGGTGCGAGGCTCCCAGGATTGGTCGCTGAATGTTGAGCGCACGGTCGAACGCCTCGATAGCGTGCTCAGGGTCGCCGCCGGCGGTCAGGACCGCCCCGTGGACGAGAAGTGACAGCGCAGAGCCGTACACGTCGGGCGTTTTGGACCGACTCCAGATGTCCAGCGCCCTTTGAGAAAGACCAAGGGCACGTCGCGGTTGGCCCAGGTGCCCCAGGGTACCTGCCAATGCGGACAATGTTTCGGCGACGTCCGGATGGGCCGGTCCGAGTGCTCGCTCGCGAATGGCGAGGGCCTGTTCGAACAGCCGTTCGGCCTCAGCGTACAGTCTCTGGTCGGCGAGCGTCCGACCAAACTCCGACAAGGCACTAGCCACGAAGGGGTGGCTGGGGCCCAATGTTCGCGTCCAGGCGTTCACGGCTCGTTGATGGAAACTTCGAGCACGTTGAAAGTCGCCTAACTTCGCATTGAGGGTCGACAAATTGTGAAAAACGGTGGCGATGCCGCGATACCCTGGGCCCTGCCGCCGCTCGTAGGATCCGAGCGCTCTCTCGAACAGTGTTCGTGCCGCCTCATAGTCTCCCTGCGTGGCCACCGTGCCAGCCAGATCGTGCACGCAGTCGGCCGTGACTTGATGATCGTATCCAAGCGATGATTCGGCAATGACAACCGCTTGTTCCAAGAGAGTCCTGGCTTGAGCAAGGTCGCCCAACTCCCCAACCGGGATGGCGAGAAGACGAAGAGTCGCAGCGATATCTGGATGTTCTGGTCTCAACGTGGCTCGAGCGAGGCTGATCGCACGCTCGAGCGTGGATCGTGCGGCGAGTAGATCGCCTTCCAACAGTAGCTGGAGCCCTATCAGAGTCAGTGTTCGTCCCAGGTCGGGATGACCGGGTCGGGTTTCTTCACGGACCGCGAGAGCTCGATCCAGGTCGAGCCTCGCGCGCGGGTAGTCGCCTTTCCGCTGCCATATCAACCCGCGGATTTCGAGTGCACGAGCGATACGCTCGTCGCGATGCTTCGGAGGCTCTGGACCGCGCTGAGCAGCCTCGAACACGCCATTGACTATCTGCAGTGCTTCCTCGTTGCGATCCGTCTGGACTAAGGCCGATGCCAAGCGCTCGAGGTCCTTCGCCACGGCTAGATCGGCTGGTGGGATGGCCTGTTCACGGAGCTGACGCGCGCGATCGAATTGGAGCACGGCGGCTCGGTAGTCGCCGGACTGCGCCAGTACATCGCCCAGATTGCGAAGAGCGTCTGCAAGCCGACTCGTCTCGGCTCCGGTCTCTCGCTGACGCACGAGGTGTCCTGCCAGGGCGCGTGTGGAGGCTTGGGCGCCTCTGCCGTTGAGGACCAACGCGGTGACCAACTGATCGCCGGCCCGCGCCATTTCGCTTGCGCTGGCAACCCCCGACCCTTCGACGATGGTCAGCAGGTTCCGCGCAAGGCTCTCGGCTTCGCCAAAGTGCCCACCATCGATCTGTAGTGCTATTTCGCGTTCGACGTGCTCAAAGTCTCCTGGCGTCTGGGACGCAAGAGCGCCGTCCACCTGAGTCGACAGGAGCAGCCATGCGAGAAGGATCACTCGCGATGCGTTCATAGTCTGCCTGTCGGCGCCTTCCCCTCTGGACTATAGACTACGCCTCGGCTGGCTCGCCGAGTAGTGCCAAGTTGCGAGGATGCAACCCAGCCGCCTTTGCCAGAGCATCACGTTGCGCTTGACCCACGCGCGCTGGGCCTGGGCCAAGCCCGTAAACAGGATGCGCGAGCACGGACTTGATGGTTTCCCGGCTTCCGGCCGCCGCCTCCCTCATTGTGGCGAACGCCGATTCAAGCCGCTCTTTAACAACGGCGTTGTAACCGTCGATCGACAGGAGCGCGCCATACGTCGGTCGGAAGAGGAACTGTGCGGCGGTTCCCTCAATGCCCGCAACCGCGTCCTCCAGTTGCGCGAGCGACATCGCGACCCGGGCGAACAGAACACTGACTGCCAGCGTGGCGACGTGGTCGTCGGACGAGAGAAACGCCGACAGCGTTCCGATCCGGGTTGCCCACTGCTCCAGGCCGAGCTCCTGCGGTTTGAACCCAAGCTCTTGCGGTTTGAACCCAAGCTCCTGCGGCTTGAAGCCGAGCTCCTGCGGTTTGAACCCGAGCTCCTGCGGCTTGAACCCAAGCTCCTGCGGCTTGAAGCCGAGCTCCTGCGGCTTGAACCCGAGCTCCTGCGGCTTGAAGCCGAGCTCCTGC
>JANNOC010000205.1:0-6553 GCA_031398865.1 Gemmatimonadota bacterium
TTCCAATAAGCAGGGCGAACGCCGGTTCGAACTGCGGCGATGTGACGCGCGGGGGCTCACCCCCCGGAGCGTGCGCGATGACGTTCCGCACGAGCGCGCTGCGGAAAAGATGTGGCATCCCGACCAGCGCGAAGAGCAGGAGGGGAATGCCGATCAGGAGGAGGATCACCACCAACCAGGCGAGCCTCCGCCGAAAGCGGTGCAGTTGCTCGGGCCACCCACGCGGGGAGAGCATGCCGGTGCCGAGGCGCTGGCGAATGCGATCGAGTTGCAAGCTCGTGAGGCTCGTTGCTCTGTGGTCAGCCAATGACAGTGCCCATCGTGTGGTCTGTCCCCTGCTTCGGAAAGCCCCCCAACCCGCGATATCGCAGATGCAAGTAGATGATGAGGCTCAGTACGGCAGCAAAGAAACACCAGACGGAGACGAGGGCCCGGGCGTGAAACAGGTAGGCCGCGATGAACGAAACGAGCGACAGCGCGCCGAACAGGCGCACGAAAGAGTGACTCGAGACGAAGCAACTGACGCATGTGGCAGCCACGTACAACACCATCACGGGCGCGAGCAAAAAATGCGGGGACACGTAGATGAGGTGCCGGACAATGTGAAGGCCGTCGATCTGGGCGACGATCGGACGTGTTACGAGGAAAAACAAGAGGTAGAGTCCAACGCCGATGCCGGCGGTCTGGAAAGCGAGCAACGCGCGCCTGCGCCAGTGTGTGGATTCGAGAAATTGCAACGCGAATGGGATGTACATCGGCCAGACGACGTGCGAGAACACGGAGTAGCCTTACGTCATGGTCTGCTTGAGTGCCGGCGCATCATAGCGAAACGTCAACCAGATGATCCCCTCGACGAGTTGTTGAATGCCGAAGAGGAGGGGAATCATCGCAAAGGGGAGCTCGGACCGCCGCTCGGCCTTCATGATGGTTGCCACGCCGATAGCCGAAAGCGACGTGCCCGCGACAAAGCTCGCGGTAGCGGAAAAACACATGGGGGAACGTCCCGTGGCAGGAGTGAACCATTCGATGTCGGCGGCGTGTCCGTCACGGGCAGACCTCAGGTCTGCCGGGACATTTGGCAGCGCCGCAGCACTTTACGTAACATAAAGTGAGCGCCGGCTGCTGTCGTGCCACCGTGCCGACTCGCGTTACGGGCATGCGCGAAGAATCTGGGTGTGACGATTCGACTCCGTTCCCGGCCACACACCAGGAATTGCAGGTGAGAAGCCGCGTGCGCATGACCCTTCAGCTCGAGCGAGGTGCATGGACCATCCTGTGGTGACACCCGCCGTTGCTCGCTGGCGCCGCATGACGCGCAGCGCGCTGGTTCCCATCGCCGTGCTGGCCGTCCTCGCCGTGGGCGCAGTGCTTCACGCTAATCCTGGCACCCGGCAGCTGACCGCGCCGCTGCTGATGGCCGGCCTTGCACTTACCGGCGGGCCCGTGATCTGGCGGACGCTGCGCGGGCTCACCGCTGGGCATTTCGCGGCCGATCTCGTTGCGTCATTGGCAATTCTCTCGGCGGTCCTGCTGCTGCAGCCGATTCCGGGCCTCATCGTCGTCCTTATGCAGACCGGCGGCGAAGCGCTGGAGCGGTATGCGGAAGGCCGCGCCTCACGAGCGTTGTACGAGCTCGAACGCGCCGCGCCCCGGCTCGCGCATCGAGTCATGGGGGACACCGTAATCGATGTCAGCGCCGAAGATGTCGTGGTAGGCGAGACGTTGCTGATTCGTCCCGGCGAAATGGTGCCGTGCGACGCGGTCGTGCTGGACGGAGGCTCGCACGTCGATACGTCACAGCTTCCCGGCGAACCCATCCCGATACGGGCAGCTGCAGGCTCGACGCTGATGAGCGGCAGCCTGAACGGTGAAGGCTCGCTCACCGTCCGTGCGACCGCTGCGGCGCGCGAGAGCCAGTACGCGCGAATTGTGGAACTGGTACGCTCTGCCCAGGCGAGCAAGGCGCCACTTCAGCGGCTCGCTGATCGGTACGCCGCCTGGTTCACCCCACTCATCCTCGCCGTCTGTCTCGTGACGTATCTCCTGACGCGAGATGCGACGCGTGTGCTCGCCGTGCTCGTCGTCGCGACGCCATGTCCGCTCATCATCGCCGCCCGTCGCGATCATCGGCGGCATCAATCGCGCGGCCCGGCGTCAGATCATCGTGCGGCACGGAGGAGCGCTCGAGCAGCTGGCGGCGGTCACGGTCGCTGTCTTCGACAAGACGGGCACGTTGACGATCGGCCTCCCGACCGTGAGTCGGGTCATCGCCGCCGATGGATGGTCGGAGCAGGATCTCCTCCGCCCCGCTGGTGCCGTCGAGCAGAGCTCCAGCCATCTGCTCGCTCGCACGCTCGTCGACGCGGCAACCGCGGCCGGGATTCAGCTTCCCGCCCTGGTGGAGTGGCCGAATCACCCGGGAGGGGCGTCGTGGGGCAAGTGGGCGGTCACGAGGTCATGGTGGGGGCGCGGTCATTTCTCCTGGAGCGCCATCCGAGCGCCACGGAGGAGATCGCCCGTCTCGAGCAGGGGAGTACCGGACTCCGCGCATACGTCGCCATTGACGGCGCGGCCGCGGGAGCGATCGAGTATGCCGATCGAGTCCGGCCGGGGCTCGATGCTTTCCTCGCCGAACTCTCGGGACTTGGCATCGCGCGAACGTATCTGCTCTCCGGCGATGATGAGGCGCATACGGTGGCTGTCGCGCGCGCCGTGGGAATCCAGAACGTCCGCGTGAACCTGCTTCCCGGCGAGAAGGCCGCGATCATCGGGGACCTCGTCCGTGGAGGAGAGCGGGTCGTGATGGTGGGCGACGGAACGAACGATGCCCCGGCAATGGGGACCGCGACTGTCGGCGTCGCTCTCGGTGGCCATGGCGGAGGAATCACCGCGGAGGCGGCCGGCGTCGTGCTCCTCGTCGATGACCCGACGCGCCTCGTCGATGCCATCCGCATCGGACGGCAGACGCTCCGAGTGGCGCGCCAGAGCATCTGGATCGGGTTGGGGCTCAGTGCCGCCGCGATGGTGTTCGCCGCGCTCGGCATGCTCTCGCCGATAGCCGGTGCGCTTGTGCAGGAAGCCATCGATATCGGCGTCATCGCGAATGCGCTGCGCGCCGCGCGGTGAGCGCTGCCCTCCCACTCACAACGGCGCGCCAGGCTGCGCGACGAGGCAGCGGAAGTGACGAAATGAAGAACCCCTTGTTCGTGCTGCTCGCCTGTCTCTTCGCGGTGATGATCGGCTTCGGTATCACGCTGCCGGTGCTGCCGTTTTACGTCGAACGGGCTCGCGCTCGAAGCAGGCGTGTCGCCGGCCTGGGCTGGGAAGTTGGCTGCACCGCGTTTTCACCGTGATGGGTGGCTTCATGACGGCTGCGGGTGTGCTCACTAGCCTTGTGGCGATGCACGCATCGGCCGCGCGAGCGAAATGGACTTGGATCGCTCGGGTTGGCAGGGCTGTTCACAGTCGGAACGATGAGCCTGACGAACTTTCAGCTCAACTCCGATTTCAAATGGTTGCTCCTGATACCGGTTTTGCTGTGGGTTCTCGGACTGTCCCTCGCCGTCGTAAGAAGAAGCGACGGCTAACCGGGACGCTCCACCGGGCGTGCAAAAGCGCGCTGGATATCTTCAAGCAACTGCTCAGACGCGATGGGCATATGGTCAACAGGGCTCTCGGCGGTTGCACATGAGTGAGTCGCCGGGATTCCGTGATGCCCCGGTGCCCGACGAGTCCGCGGCGCGCGAGGCCGAGCTCGAACAGGCGCTCCGGATTGCCGAGGCACGGTTCGCCGGCGTCGTGGAAATCGCGGCGGACGCGATCATCTCGGTGAACGAGGCACAGTGTATCACCCTCTTCAACGAAGGTGCGGAGCGGATCTTCGGCTACACGGCGAACGAGGTACTCGGAGGCTCACTCAGCGTCTTGCTCCCGCAACGCTTTCGTGAGGGCCATCCTGCGCTCGTACGGGGTTTCGGAGCGGGGGAAGATCACGCGCGCCGGATGGGACACCGACGCGAGATATCAGCACTGCGGAAGGGTGGGGAGGAGTTTTCCGCTGAGGCGTCGATCTCGAAGTTCCAGGTGGGGGGCGTGCTCACCTATACCGTCGTGCTGCGAGATCTCTCGGAGCGCAAGCGCACCGAGGACCGACAGCGGTTCCTCGCCGAGGCGGCGGGACTGCTGTCCGCGACGGCGCTCGACTACGAAACGACGATGGCCACCCTGGCGCGACTCTCGGTACCGACGCTGGCTGATTACTGCACGGTGGACGTGCGTGATGGCGACGACGCCTTCATACGAATCGCCGATGCACACGTTGACCCGGTGAAGGAGCGCCTCGTCCGCGAGACCGCGCGCTACCCGGTCCAGCCGTTACACGTCCACGTCGCGCGTGTCCTTGCGAACGGCACGCCAGCGCTCATTCCCGAGATCACGCGCGAGGTGCTCGAAGCCGCCGCTACCGATGAGGCGCACCGGAAGCTTCTTCGGGAACTCGGACCGCGCTCGATGATCTCGGTGCCGCTCCTCGCCTCGGGCCGCGTGCTTGGCGCGCTCACGCTCGTTGCGGCGGAGTCGGAGCGCCGATACGGCCCCGATGATCTCACGTTTGCCCTCGAGCTCGCGCGGCGGGCGGCGCTTGCCGTGGAGAATGCGCGCCTTTTCCATGAAGCGCAGCAGGCGACGCGGGCGCGCGACGACATGCTCGAGATCGTCGCGCACGACCTCCGTAACCCGCTCAGCACGATCCTCATGAGCACCGAGCTGCTGCTGGACGCGGCGCAGGCGGAGGAGCGTCCCCGCGAGCGTGAGCTGCTCGAAATAGTCGGCCGAGCGGCCGTGAGCATGAGTCAGCTCATCCAGGACCTGCTCAATGTGAAGCGTGTGGAGTCCGGAGGACTCGTCATCGAACGGCGTACCGAGTCGGTCTCGCCGCTCGTCGCGGACGCGGTGGAGTTGCTGCGCCCACTCGCGGTCGCCGGCGCACTCGCGCTCGAGAGCGTCGTCCCGGCGGACCTTCCGGCCATCCTTGCCGACCGGGCGCGCATCCAGCAGGTGCTCTCGAACCTCGTCGGCAACGCGATCAAGTTCACGCCGAAGGGAGGCCGCATAACGATCAGCGCCTGGCTCGAGAGCGCGGGAGAGGTGCGTATCTCGGTGCGCGACACCGGCCCGGGGATGCCGCCCGACCATCTGCCGCACATCTTCGGGTACTACTGGCAGGGCAACCGAAGCGACCGGCGCGGCGTCGGGCTGGGCCTCGCGATCGTTAAGGGAATCGTCGAGGCACACGAAGGGCGCGTCTGGGTCGAGAGTCGCTTGGGTACAGGGAGTGAGTTCATTTTCACCCTGCCGGTCGCGACGGACTGAGCCGCGTGTCATTGCTGTCATCCGCGGTCACTTCGACGGCGTGGTACGATCCGCTCACAATGGTGCCGCCGCTGTGGCGCTGCCAGGTGATGCTCCGACAACGTATCCCGCCGTCCCGATAACATCGTGAAAAAGACAAGGCAGAACTGACATGGAAACGATGAAAGCAACCGTTTTTCGCGGAGTGAACGACATCGCGATCGAAGAGGTTCCGCGCCCACACGCCGGGTTCGGCGAAGCGGTCATCCGCGTCACTCTCACGACCATCTGCGGCACTGACCTGCACATTGTCCGTGGCGAATATCCGGTGAAGCCCGGCTTGGTCATCGGGCATGAACCGGTGGGTGTCATCGAGGAACTCGGGCCGGGCGTCATCGGCTACGAAATTGGCGAGCGCGTGCTCGTCGGCGCCATTACGCCTTGCGGCCAGTGCCGCGCCTGTCTCTCCGGACATCTTTCCCAGTGTGGGCACGGCGGCGGCTACGAAGCCGTCGGGGGCTGGCGGTTCGGCAATACCATTAACGGCGCGCAGGCTGAGTACCTTCTCGTACCGTACGCTCAAGCCAACCTGACCAGGATTCCTGATCAGCTGACGGACGAACAGGCCGTCTTGCTGGCCGACATCGCTTCCACTGGAATCTCGGGTGCCGAGGCGGCGCCGGTGCGCATCGGCGATGCAGTCGTGGTATTCGCGCAGGGGCCGATTGGCTTGTGCGCAACCGCCGGAGCCAAGCTGATGGGGGCCTCCCTGATCATTGGCGTTGATGGCGACGAAAATCGGTTGGCCATGGCGCGTCGCATGGGCGCCGATGTGGTCCTCGACTACCGCGCGGTGGATGTGGTGGCAGAAGTCAAGCGTCTGTCCGGGGACGGAGCTGACGTGGCCATTGAAGCGCTGGGCACGCAGCAGACATTCGAGTCCGCGCTGCGCTGTTTGCGGCCCGCCGGCACGCTTTCCAGCCTTGGAGTTTACTCGGGCAAGCTGCAAATGCCCTATGAAGCCTTTGCGGCTGGCCTCGGCGACCATCGCATTGTCACAACGCTTTGTCCCGGCGGGAAAGAGCGGATGCGACGACTGCTGAGTCTGGTGCAATCAGGACGATTTGATCCTACTCCGCTTATCACTCACCGGTTCTCGTTGGACCAGATTACCCAAGGCTACCAGCTCTTCGGCGAACGGTCG
>JANNOC010000257.1:0-3240 GCA_031398865.1 Gemmatimonadota bacterium
TGCTGATCAAGGAAGAGCTGGAGCGGATTCGCGAGCAGGTGGAGAATCTGGAGTGAATCCGTTTCCGATCATTTTGTCGTCGCCGTCGGGTGGCGGAAAGACGACGATCACGCGACTGCTGTTGCAGCGCCGTCAGGACGTCGGGTATTCGGTGTCCTGCACGACGCGCCTGCCACGGCAGGGCGAAGTGGACGGCGTGGACTACCACTTTCTCTCGAAAGGAGAGTTCGAGGGAGCGCGCGAGCGGAAGGAGTTTGCCGAATCCGCGGACGTGCACGGCCGGTTGTACGGAACGCTGCGGCGCGAAGTCGAGAAGGTGCTGTCCAGCGGGCGGCACTGCATCATGGACATTGACGTGCAGGGAGCGGCGCAGTTCGCCGCCGCGTTTCCGGAGTCCGTGCTGGTGTTCCTGCTGCCGCCATCCGCGGAGGCGCTGGTCACGCGGCTGACGGCACGGCGATCGGAGGACCGGCAGTCGCTCGTCGTCCGCTATGAGAGTGCGCTCGAGGAGCTACGTGCGGTGGATCGGTACCAGTATGTGGTCGTCAATGACGATCTTGAGCGCGCGGTCGGGATCGTGTCGGCGATCGTGGATGCGGAAGGGGCTCGGCGGCAGCGGGTGCGCGGACTGGACGAGCGTATCGGCGCGCTGACGGCGGGGATAGAGAAGGCGCGTGGTAGCTAGATGAGTTTTCGAGTGGGATGGGGAAGAGCAAGTTGTCAGTGATCAGTCATTAGTTGTCAGTTGTCGGTGACAAGCTCAAGGACTGGCGACCGATGACTGACAACTGACAACTGATACCTCGTCGTTCTCTGTTGATCACAAAATATCTCCAGCAAGGGAGCAGCATGCGGGTCTTCACCCCGGTCGAAGTCGCGAAGCACGCGACCAACAAATATCTCGGCGTCCTCGTCGCGTCCAAGTTCGCGCGCGTGCTCAATGAGTTTCCGCGCGATCGCTCGTCGTCCAAAGAGAAGAAGCTGACGACGCGTGCGCTCGAGGAGCTGTCCACCGGCTCCATTGCCTTTCGCGTCATTCCGCGCCGCCGCGGCGAGTAGCGAGCACGTCGTGGTCCGCCGGTGCTCGTCGGGCACGGCGCCGCGCGCCGGGTAGCGCCGCGTGAGCTCCGCGGCGTTTGCGGGTCGGCGCATCCTGCTGGGCGTCACGGGCGGGATCGCGAGCTACAAGACGGTGTGGCTGGCCCGGCTGCTGCAACAGGCCGGCGCGGAGGTGGATGTGGTGATGACGCGCGCCGCGGCCGAGTTCGTGGGGCCGATTACCTTCGAAGCGGTGACGGGCCGCCGCGTGCACACCGAGCTGCTCGCGGAAGGACACGCGCTGGATCACATCCGTCTCGCGCGTGAAGCGAGCGCGATCGTGGTCGCGCCGGCCACCGCCGATTTCATGGCACGCGCGGCCACGGGACAAGCCGACGACCTGCTGACCGCCTGCCTCCTGGCGGCGGGCCCCGCCGGCCCCTCAGCGCCGCCGGTGCTCCTGGTTCCCGCCATGAACGACCGGATGTGGGCCCATGGGCAGACGCGCCGGAACGCGGACCATCTTCGCGCACTCGGCTACGCCATCCTCGCCCCCGACGATGGGCCACTCGCCGTTGGCGAAGGCAGCGGCCCAGGCCGGATGCCCGAGCCCGAGACGATTCTCGCGCATCTGCAGCGGCTGCTCGCGACAGGGTCCGATCAGTCTCTGGCGGGCACACGCATCGTCGTGACCGCGGGCCCCACACGCGAGCCGGTGGATCCGGTGCGCTTTATCTCCAACCGCAGTAGCGGACGCATGGGCATCGCGCTCGCCGCCGCGGCGAGTCGTCGTGGCGCGAGCGTGCTCCTGATTCACGGACCGGTCACCGTGCCCTTGCCGCTGGGCATCGAGGCACGCAGCGTCGAGTCCACCGCGCAGATGGCTGCTGCCGTTCGCGACGCGCTCGCGAGTGCCGATGTGCTCATTATGGCCGCCGCGCCCGCGGACTTTCGTCCCGCGGTGCCTGCCACCGACAAGATCAAGAAGCGCCAGGCGCAGGAGCCAATTGCACTCGCGCCCACGGACGACATTCTGCAGGTCACTCGGGAGGCTCGGCGCCCGGGGGCGACCATCGTGGGCTTCGCGCTGGAGACGCGCGATGCGGTCGCGAATGGCTGGGAGAAACTGCGCGCCAAGGGATTGGACCTGGTCGTCGTGAACGATGCGACCGAGGCGGGGGCGGGTTTCGAGGTCGAGAGCAATCGCGTCACGATTCTTCGCGAGGGACGCGAACCGGACGTGCTGGCGCTCATGTCGAAGAATGCGGTCGCCGATGTGATTCTGGATCGGGTGGTGGAGTTGCGGAATGGACGCTAGAGACCGCCTGCGCCTGTTTCTCGAGCAGCGTCGCGACATGGGTGAGCGCGAGCTGATTCTCGACAGCATGTCCGTGGACGACGTGATGCGCGTGCTGGGAGCATCGCGCTCGTCAGGCACGCCGGGCCGCACTGACGCGACCGCCGGCCAGGACCCGTCGGACTGGCGCAGCGCGCTGCGCGCGGCCGACACGACCGCGGCGCAACAGCCAGCCGCCTTCGACGTTGACACAAAGGACCGGTCTGCCGGATTCGACGCCGCGGCAGGCCTCGACGCGGGAGCAGTCAACCCACCCTCGGCAACCGTCGAGACGCTCGTTACGCCGGCACCCATTCGGCGGGCCGACTTTCCATCACCACCGGCGGCCGCTGCCGCCGCGGCGCCCGTGGCACCACCCGCCCTGATCGCGCCACCAGGCATTGTCATCGGAGCGGCTGGGCGCGAGCTCTTTCGCGGTCCCATCGCGGAGCTGGATTCGCTGGACGCGGTGGCCTCCATGATCGCGCAATGCACGGCGTGTCCGCTGCACCTCACTGCGCGCAATGCCGTGCCAGGCGAAGGCTCAGCCAAGGCGCCGCTGGTGTGCGTTGGCGAGGCGCCGGGAGAGACGGAAGACGCGACGGGTCTCCCCTTCGTGGGCGCCGCGGGGCAGTTGCTCACGAAGATTCTCGCGGCGATTGATTTGAAGCGCGAGGATGTGTTCATTTGCAACGTCCTCAAGCACCGGCCGCCCGGCAATCGCAACCCGCGTCCTGAGGAGGTCGCTGCCTGTAGTCCGTATCTGGTGCGGCAGCTCGAGCTGATTCGGCCCAAGGTGATCGTCGCGTTCGGCACGTTCGCCGCGCAGACGCTGCTCAATACCACCCTGGCGCTTGGCAAGCTGC
>JANNOC010000259.1:0-2565 GCA_031398865.1 Gemmatimonadota bacterium
GCAAGATTCTCGAGCGGAGCGGCTATACGATCCTGGAAGCGCGCCATGGGGGGGAAGCCCTCACAGTGCACGAGCAGCACCCGACCGGAATCGATCTTGTCGTCACCGACGTCATGATGCCGGTGATGGGCGGCCGTCAGATGGCGGACCGCCTGCGGGAGCGGCGGCCCGACACGAAGGTTCTGTTCATGTCCGGCTATACGGACGGCAACATCAGCGAGCACGGGATCGCGGAAGCCGGCACCGGCTTTCTGAGCAAACCGTTCACACCGCAGGCACTGGCGGCCAAGGTCCGGCAGGTGCTGGACGGCGCGGCATAGCGGGCGCTATGATCGCTCGCCGTCGGCGGTCTTCACCGGCCCGGCGAACAACCCGTTCGCCTCGTCGAACGCCATGCCGCCGCGCAACGATTCGTACGTGCCGGAATCGAGCAGCTCCCGCGCCGCGCGACGGATCTGAGTCATCACGACTTTCGTAATGCCGGGGCCGACACTCACTCGCCTGACGCCAAGCCGCCGTAACTCTGCCGCAAGCGGCGCACCGGGTGCGGCCATCACGTTGAGCGGCGCGTCCACGGACCCTGCCAGCTTTCCGATGACGGTTGCGTCCATGACACCCGGAACGAAGATGCCGTCGGCGCCCGCATCGATGTACACCCGCGCTCGCCGGACGGTTTCGTCGAAGCGCTGAGCGCCGGCACCGATTTGCAGGAGATACATGTCGATGCGCGCGTTGATGAAGACATCCACCCCCTCCGCCAGCGCCGCAGCGCGCGCCGCCGCGATGCGCTCTGCCTGACGAGAAGACTGCAGCAGCGCATTACCTTCGCGCCCCGGCGAGTCCTCGAGATTGACGCCGACGGCGCCCGCGCCGATGACGCCGCGGATCGTCTCCGCGACGTCCGCCGGCGTACCGCGCCCGTACCCACTTTCGATGTCCGCCGTGACCGGTACGCGCACGACATCCGCCACCCGCCGTAACGCGCCCAGCATCTCTTCTCTGGTTGCCCCTTCCCCGTCCTGCCGTCCGAGCGCCCACGCGACGCCACAGCTGGTCGTCGCGATCGCCGACGCGCCCGCGGCCTCGATCACGCGCGCGCTCATCGCGTCCCAGGCATTCGGCAGCATGAGCAGATCGCGCGCATCAGGCCGGTGCAACCCGCGGAAGATGGTCGCCTGGTTCTTTTGCGTCATGTCCGCGCCCACAGGTGCATGGTCGCATATGCGCGCCACGGTCGCCACGACTCCGCATGCTCGAGCACGCGCCGCGGCCGCAGATCTCCGAGCGCCATTCGCACGTGCAGGTCCGTACTCGGGAAGGCATCGGGCCAGCCCAGCGCGCGCATCGCGATGTATTGGGCCGTCCAGTCACCGATACCCGGAAGTGCGCTGAGCCGAGCGACCACCGCTGCCGGATCGGCGCCGTCGAAGCGCGCGTCGCGCGCCAGCGTGGCCTGGTAGAGAGCGTCCGGGCTGAGCTGCATGGTGAGAGTCTAGCGACGACGCGCGATAATTGCCCGCCGTTTTCGGACATTAGGGCGGGCTCATGATGCTGGTCTGGACATTCCCGTCTGGACGACACACTCTCGTGGGTTGTCTTGCGGCTGAACTCTCTCCCCTCCACAGGAGCACATCGTGCGTCCCTCGCCTCGCGTTATGTTAGCGGTCGGTATCAGTATCGTCGCTGTAACAAGCGCTGCGTGCCGCGGTCCCGCGCCGACGCCGATCACCACGTTGGTCGGCTCCTCCACGGCAACGGTCTATAAGACATCAGGCATCATCGACGTCACCAACACCTGCACGCCCGCCGTGCCGGCGGCGCCCGACGTCCCTGGGACCTGGAACGCGCAATCTCCGACCAACAAGCGCTTTCCCATCGCCGGCTTCGAGATCTGGCGCAACACCACCGATGGCTGCACCACTACGCGCCTCGACGTCTTCCGTGGCATCGTGACCTTCAATCTCGCTCCGCATGCGAATCTGCGAGGTCTCGTCACACAGGCCGATCTGATCGTCTCGCCGCGCGCGCTGCCCGCCGGGATGGGGGCGCATCCGGCGTGCATCACTTTCACAGGCGGCGCGGGGACGCTCGACCGTTTCGGTCCCGCGACCGTCGGCAACGTGCCTCCGATGAATGCCGCGGGCACGCTTATCCAGTTGGCGCCATCGGCCGCGTTCCCGGCGGGCACCAATACTGTGTTCACCTTTCCGCGGCCATGGGCCGCTGGGGTGATAGCGGGGGCGTCGAACCCCACGACGACGTCCGCAGCGGGCGGCAACATTGCAGCGTTTACAGTGGACGTCACCGGATCGGTCAATGCCGCCATCAATAGCAACACGCCGGGACTCAGCTGGATGGTAACGAGCGGGTTCGAGGGACCGCTTGCCGCGCCGTCGCCGACGAGCGTGGACTGCAAGACGCCATACGATTTGCGGCTGCGGCTGACGCACTTCTAGCCCGTCGTTCGAGTACAACTCGGTCGGTGAGGGGAGGGACTCAAATGAAAGCCGCCCATCTCTGGGCGGCTCATCGGTGCATCCCCAACTCAATCGGGACGGCGGGATT
>JANNOC010000318.1:0-1823 GCA_031398865.1 Gemmatimonadota bacterium
CGTCCACATGGCGGCGGGCCAGGGCGAGGACGCGCAGGCCGCGCCCAGCCATTTGCACCAGGGCACGATGCGCGGCTTCTTTGTCGAGCGGGACGATTTCACCGCGTTCCCCCAGCGCATCGGTGCAGCGCGCGAGCAGTCGTTCCATCGCGCCGACTTTGTAAATGACCCGGCCCTGGTGCGCTTCATGCAACGTGGCGCGAAACATGTGTGCGGATTCAAACGGAATCGTGTCCAGACGCGGCGCGCCGCGCCGCGTCTCCGCGTGCATCACGCCTCCTTTTTCGGCCGCGACGACGAGCGCCGCTTCTGTCGGGTCGCCTTGCACCTGCAGATGGCCGTCCTGGCGGACGAGTTGCGATTCGTTGCAAAGCACACCGGCGCGCAGGCACTCGTCGAGCGCGGGACGCTCCGGCACGTCCACGACTGCGCCGTCAAGACGAAGATCGCCCTTGGGTTCGTAACCCGCTCCCGTCACTGCGTAGAGTTGTCCGCCCGCGAAAATTTCCTGAACCGTCATTTGATTCTGTGTGAGGGTGCCGGTCTTGTCCGAGCAGACGACGGTGGTGCTGCCGAGCGTCTCGACGGCGGGCAGCTTGCGGATGATCGCGTGCCGCCGGACCATGCGCCCCACGCCGATGGCCAGCGTGATGGTCACCACCGCGGGCAACCCTTCGGGGATGGCGCCGACCGCCAGCGCAATCGCCGCCATGAACATCTCCGGCCACGGCTTGCCCCGCAGGATTCCGGCGACGAAAATCAGCGCCGCCAGCCCGAGGATCACATACAGCAGCAGCCGGCTGAACTGCGCGATCTTGCGCGTGAGCGGCGTCTGCAAATCCTCCGCCAGGCTCATCATCCCGGCGATGCGGCCCATCTCGGTTTTATCCCCGGTGGCGAAGACCACGCCCTCGCCCTGGCCGGAGGTGACCAGCGTGCCGGTGAAGGCGAGGTTGGTGCGGTCGGCCAAGATCGTGTCTTTGGGCAACGGCTCAGTTTGCTTTTCAGCGGGGAGCGATTCGCCGGTCAGCGCCGCTTCCTCGATGTGCAAGTTGCGCCGGAGCAGCAGGCGCAGATCGGCGGGCACGCAGTCGCCGGATTGCAGCAGCACCACGTCGCCGGGCACGAGCTGCGCCGAGGGAACCCGCAGCTTCTCGCCGCCGCGCCGCACCGTGGCCTCAGTGACGACCATTTTCGCCAGCGCTTCGATGGCCTTCTCCGCCTTCGCTTCCTGGAGATAGCCGACGATGGCATTGATGAAGGCGACGCTGAAAATGACCGACGCATCCACCCATTCGCCCATGGCCGCGGCGATCCCGGTCGAGGCGAGCAGGATGTAAATGAGCGGCTGATGGAACTGCTGGAGAAACTTGAGCCACGCCGGTGTGCCACGGCGCGCGGTGACGCGATTCGGGCCGAATTCCTTCTGGCGGCGGCGGACTTCATCCGCCGACAGGCCGGTGGACAAATTCACGCCGAGGAATTCAACAACCTCTTGGGCCGGTAACTTGTGCCAGGGTTTATCTTTCAGATTTTCCATCGAGTGAGGTTGGTCCCGCAAATGACTCTCAGAGTGTCTTTCGGTTTAGTTTCCGCACCACCAACACCGGACAAGGCGCGTGGCGGACGACGCGCTCGGCGGTGCTGCCGAGCCAGACGTGCTTCAGCCCCGTGTAACCGTGCGTGGTCAGGACAATCAAGTCTGCGCCCAGGGTCTTGGCCGTTTGGCAAATACCTTCAAACGGCTTTCCGTCGCTGACGACCGCGGACACTTTCAGCCTTGTTGATTTTCTCAGGCTCCCGGCCATGCGTTCCAAGCCTGC
>JANNOC010000319.1:0-1723 GCA_031398865.1 Gemmatimonadota bacterium
CTCGTCGAGGCTGCGCGCGATCGTTTCGGAGAGTACAACGTCACCTTCGTGCAGCTTCCACTGTCCGACTTCCCAGAGCCGGAAGTTGTAGGGCAGCGCCGCGAACGCGGAGCCGTAGCGCACGGAATCGGCGCGCGCGACCTGCCGTGCCCGCGCTCCGACGATGGGATCGAACGGCCCCGCGAGCAGCAACAGCGATGTGCCATACTGCCACCGCGCGCTGAAAGCGTCGATCGCGTCGACGGCCTCGCGCGGACGGCCCTGGGCGATGCTCGTGCCCAACAGGCCGATCAGCGCCGCCCATCGCCTGCCGTCGGCATCCACGTTGTTCGCGGTATCGAGCGCGAGGATCTGCTGGAAGGCACCGCGCGCGCACGAGAGGTGCGCGCCGCCGGCCGCAAGCGAGTACGCCGCGTTCACGAGCGGGAGTGGACGCGTGCGCGCGTGCTCATCCCAGCGAACCTTTGACGCGCCCTGACGAACGCACGCGGCCATGATTTCGACATTCCGCGCCAGCGTCGTCTCGGGTCGCGCGGCGAGAAACCGCTGCAGCATCGGCTCGGCGTGAGCGAGATTTCCTCGGCGCAGCGCGATCTGAATGGGATGAAACAGCACATTGGTGGCACTCGAGTCGAGCGCGAGCGCTCGCGTGAACGCATCCTCCGCGAGCTCGTCCGGCGATCCAGCGGTCGGGAGCAGATGCGTGTACACCTCTCCGAGCTGCGCCCACGCCACCGCCATGCCCGGATCCTCCGCGATGGCGGACCGAAGCTCAGCGGCGGCGGAGTCGGCATGCCCGCCCAGGTATGCGCCGTACGCGCGGGTGAGATGCACGTAGCGCTTGGCGAGGTTGAGTCGCGCCGCGACTTTCACGAACGAGGCGGCCTCCTCGGGCTGGTGCTTCCAGGTCGCGGCCTGCGCGCCGCGGATCGCGGCTAGCCCAAAGAGCGAGTCCTTGCCAACCGCTTCGCGGTACCGGTCCAGCGCCTCCGCGAACTGCCCGCGGCGGAAGGCGGACTCGCCCAGCAGGAAGCTCGCGATCGCCGCCGGATTGCGATCTTCCCACCCGCTCGTCGCGTTCCGGGCGCTGCCAGGAATGACGCGCGGCAGAATCTCGCTCACCGCGCGCAGCGTGAGCCGCCACAGCTCGGTGCCCATCCCGGCGACCTGCGCGCGCGCGATGACCGCGGCGCTGTCGGTATCCCACACGTCGAGAAGCACGAGCACGGAGTCGCCGGAGACAACGATCTTGCCGGTGACATACCGCCCGCTGTTGTGCGCGCCGGCGAAGCGCGCCGCCATCGGGCCCGTCACCTTCCTGATCGTATCGCGCAACGCCGGGTCGAGCAGCGGCCAGGCGTCGATGGATCGCAGAGGGCCGGCACCATCGAGCGCACTTCCGATCATCGTGGCCGCGTCTTCGCCGAGCGTCGCCTCGTGCCGTGAGCCGGTAGCCGCGAGGGGGAAGACCATCACACGATTGGGATCCAGTGCCGCGCCGCCAGCAGGGCTGAGTTTCCAGAGTAGCAGCGCGACGCTGACCGTCGCGACGGCGACGGCGCTCCACAGCACACTCCGACGTCGCACGACCGGTCGCCACGCCGTGTCCGTCGCTGCATAGGCCGAGCTGACATGCGACGCGGCTTCCAGCGCCTCGGCGAACTCCCGAGCGCTTTGGAAGCGATCGGCGGGAGACATCGCGAGCGCGCGAGTGAGTGTGTCC
>JANNOC010000508.1:0-6213 GCA_031398865.1 Gemmatimonadota bacterium
TCGCCGCCGCGCGCACACGCTGCTCCGTCTCCACCGCGACAACGCCGTCGAGGGCGTCGAACTCGGTCACTGCATCCGCGTCTTCCAGTGGCACGATGTCTCGCTGCCTCCGTTCCGATCGCCGCCGGTCGAGCAACAACCTGCGTTCGATCGTGAACAGCCAGGTGCGGAGCGAGCTGTCGGCCCGAAACGAATCCAGCGACGCGAAGGCCCGAATGAACGTGTCCTGCACCAGCTCCTCGATCTCGAATCGTTCCCCAAAACTCGCAGCAAATCGCGCCAGTGCCGGGGCATGCCGCGCAACCAGCTCACTGGCCGCCCTCTGCTCGCCCGATTTCCACCGGGCGATGAGCGCGCTGTCCAACTCGTCTTCTGCGTGGAGAGCGTCACTCATCGGATCACCACGGTAGACGCCGCTACCGGCTGGACGTTAAGGCTGTCGACCCGGGAGATAAAACGGTTGATGTATGGAACACTAACCTGTGTGTAAGCAAGCGCTTACGCCTACTACCCAAGTGTCAGATCAGCGCACGACGCAGGAAGGTCTGCGCGCTGGCCAAGGTATGCCTCGTTGTTGACGCAAGGCGGTGCGTGAGGCGACGTTGTGGCTCCCAACCCTGATTGCACTCCCCCCTCTGCACGCGCCGAATGCGTCACGCTGTTCCAACCCTGTCGCCCACCCCGTGCACTGCGAGCGGTTCTGCCGACGCGGGGAATCTGCGCGGCGGCGACGGCGCAAACCAGAGAGTGCCTCCGCGGTCTCGATGATCGAGATCATCGCCCATCGGGGCACGCCGCGTGAATTGCCCGAGAATAGCGTGCCCGGATTTCTGCGCGCACTCGAGCAGGGTGCCGACGCAATCGAGCTCGACGTTCATGCGACACGCGACAGGGTTCCAGTCGTACACCATGACTTCGCCCCCCGTCTCCCCGCTGGCGCTCGAGCACCACGGATCAGTGCGCTCACCTGCGCCGAGCTGGCTGACTATCCACTCGCACCTGGCGTGGCAATCCCGACGCTCGCCGACGTACTGGCCGCGGTAGGCGAGCGTGCGACCGTCTACGTCGAGATCAAGGCCACCGGCATCGAAGAGATCGTGGTCGCCACCATCCGGTCGCACGCAACGCGCTGCAGCGTGCACAGCTTCGATCACCGCATCGTGCGTCGCGTGCGCTCGCTGGCGCCGGAGCTGACCGTCGGCCTCCTGCTCGCGAGCTACGTGCTCGACCTCGGCGGCATGATTCGCAACAGCGGCGCCCGCGATGTGTGGGAGCAGTGGGAACACATCGACGCCGATCTCGTACGGGACGCGCACGACGCGGGCGCGCGCGTCATCGCCTGGACCGTCAACGACGCGGAGGAGGCGGCGCGTCTTGCCGGTCTCGGCGTGGACGGCCTCTGCACGGACGTGCCGGCCATGATTCGGCACGCCCTCCGTGACCGCTGACGGCGTGAAAACCGCAGGCTGGCTCGTCGCCGGCTACGGCGAGGTCGCCACCAGAGTGTAGCTCCCGAGATCCGCGATGTCGCGCCCGCTCACGATCAGCAGATACTCGCCCGTCGTGAACGCCCGCACCGAGAGTATCCGATCGCCGAAGACGGCATCGGTGAGATCCGCAGTGAACCCGGGTCCCACGAACATCATCACAGGGTCGAAGCCCGCCGACAGGTTGCTGAGCGTGAAGGTCAGCGTCGCATCCGCAACAAGCGGCACGACAAAGAAATCCGCCTGCGCGGAATCGCCGGTTGTCGCGATGTTGGCGATTCTGCAGTCCGTAAGTGCGATGGATCCGGTGAGCGACACCGGGCCGTTAATGCGCGTCGTGCCGCAGCTGCGCACGGCCACCGTGAACGCACCCACCCCCGTGGCATCGAATGCCCGCACACGGACGGTGAACGTGCCCGACACCGGCGCCACGAAGGCGATCTGCGAATTGCGTGATGTGACGGTGGCGCGATCGTCATCGTTGAAGGCGACGATCTGCCCGGTCGCGTCCAGAAGCTCGAGGACGACGTTGAGGTCGTTGTTTGGCGCCAGCACGCGAACGAGATACGCTTGCCCCTGCGTCAGCGTCACCGAGAAGCTCTCGAAGAGCGGGCCCGTATCGTTTACGCGGCAATCATCGGTGATGGACAGGTCGCTGCTTGTGGGCGTCCCAATCGAGAGCGCGCCGCGGGTGCAGCCTCGGGGACTGCCGCGCTGTCCGGTCGGGAAGTCTGTGAGGCCACCGCATCCGGAGAGCAGCAGGGATATCAGCAGGACAGGTGCGATATGTTTCACGGTTGCGCTCCTTGTGTGGTTCAGGGACTTGGGACTTGTAGTCCAGGCCCAAGTCCCAGTCCCCGCCTTTCACCATTCCCTGACACGCCGACTCTACCCCGAGCATCGCCGCGCGGATACTTTCCCGCGGTTCCGCCGCATTCTCTCACCTGTTCGGAGGTCACCTCAGATCATGCGCAGCGCAGTGATCGGGTTCGCCCTGGCCGCCCTCGCCTGCACGCCGCCACGCAGTTCACAGTCGCCGACGCCAAAGAGCGCGACTGACACAACGCAAAAGTCCGGCCCTGGGATGGGTGCGCTATCCACGCCTAACTCTGACCCATTTCCGAGCACGTACAAGCCCTTTCCGTCGCGGACGACGGTCATCCGCAACGTGACGCTCATGACCGCCGCCGGCCCCGCGATTCGCAATGGGTCGATACTCCTTCGCGATGGGAAAATCGCGGCCCTGGGGGCCACGGTGGACGTGCCCGCGGACGCCGAGCAGGTGGACGGCGCGGGCAGATACGTAACGCCCGGGTTTGTCGACACGCATTCCCACCTGGGCGTGTACGCGGCGCCGGGCGGGGCGGCGTTGAGCGACGGGAACGAGGCCACCAACCCCGTAACGGCGCACGTGTGGGCCGAGCACTCCGTGTGGCCGCAGGATCCGCAGTTCCCTCGCAATCTCGCCGGCGGCGTCACCACGTTGCAGGTGCTTCCCGGCTCCGCCAATCTGATCGGCGGCCGCAGCGTCGTCCTGAAGGTGGTGCCAGGGCGCACTGTCCAGGGAATGAAGTTCCCCGGCGCGAAGTACGGCCTCAAGATGGCCTGCGGCGAGAATCCGAAGCGCGTGTACGCGACGCGCGGGCCGGCTACGCGCATGGGCAACGTGGCCGGCTATCGTGCGGCATGGATTGCGGCGGAGGGCTACCGACGGCGCTGGGACAAGTGGAACGACGACAAGAAGGGCGAAGCGCCCACCCGCGACCTCGCCAACGAGACGCTCGCCGACGTGCTGCGCGGGAACATCTTCGTCCACAATCACTGCTACCGTGCGGACGAGATGGCGCAGATGATCGACATCGCCAAGGAGTTCGGCTACAAGATTCGCTCCTTCCACCATGGCGTGGAAGCGTACAAGGTCGCCGATTTGCTCGCGGCCAACGATATCTCGGCGTCCATCTGGGCCGACTGGGGCGCATTCAAGCTGGAAGCGATGGACGGCGTCAAGGCGAACCTCGCTCTGGTGCATAACGCGGGCGCGCGCGCGATCGTGCATTCCGACGACGCCTCAGGCTCGCAGCGATTGAGTCAGGAAGCGGCGAAAGGAATCGCCGCCGGGCGGCTCATCGGCATCGAGATCAGCGAGGACGAAGCCATCAAGTGGGTGACGCTCAACGCAGCGTGGGCCCTCGGCCTCGACGACAGGATCGGGTCGCTCGAAGTGGGGAAGAACGCGGACGTCGTGCTCTGGTCCGCGAACCCGTTCAGCGTGTATGCGCGTGCCGAAAAGGTCTGGGTGGACGGCGCCCTGCTCTTCGATCGCGCGGATGGCAATGAGAAATGGCGGACAGATTTCGAGCTCGGCTTCGTGCCCACGACGGGAGGAATGGACAAATGACCTACGGCATGAAGACACTGCGTGTATCCACTGCGGCCATCGCCCTGTTGGGTCTGTCGGCGGCGGCGAGCCACGCACAGACCATCGCGATCACTGGCGGGAAAGTGTATCCGGTCAGCGGCGCACCCATCGAGAACGGAACCGTGCTGATTCGCGACGGAAAGATCGTCGCGGTCGGCGCGAACGTCACCGTGCCTGCCGATGCGCAGCGTGTGGACGCGGCCGGCAAGTGGGTGACACCTGGGCTTTTCAACGCGTCCACGCAACTGGGGCTCGTCGAGATCGGACAGGTGACGGACACGCGCGACATGAATGCGCGCCGGGGCGACGGCATCACGGCGGCGTTTCGGGCGTGGGAGGGATTCAATCCCATGTCGGTGCTGCTGGCGCCAGCGCGCGACGAAGGGATCACCACCGTTATGGTGCATCCGTCCGGCGGTTTGATCTGGGGGCAGGCCGCCGTCGTGGACCTCGTCGAAGGATCCACGGCGTCCATGATCCTGAAAGCGCCGGTCGCGATGATCGGGCAGCTGGGAAGTTCCGGACAGGCATCTGTCGGCTCGCGCGGCGAACTACTCTTGCGCATGCGAGAGCTGCTGGAGGATACGCGGGCGTACTCACGGCGGCGTGCGGACTTCGAGCGCGCCGAGACGCGCGAGTTCGCCGCGAGCCGGAGCGACCTGGAGGCGATGATCCCCGTGCTCGAGGGCCGGCTACCGCTGATCCTCGCAGTAGATAAAGCGAGCGACATCGAGTCGGCGCTGGCGCTCGCCAAGGAATTTCGCCTCAAGATCATGATCGGCGGTGGCGCCGAAGCGTGGATGGTCGCGAAGCAGCTCGCCGACGCCAAGGTACCGGTGTTCAGCGGCGCCATGGATAACATTCCCGGCTTCGCGTCGCTGGGAGTGCGCCAGGAAGGGCTGGCGATGCTGCAGAAGGCTGGGGTCCGCATCGTCATCATTGGCAGCGGGAATGATCCCGATGCCTTCAACGTCCGCAATCTCAAACAGGATGCGGGCAGCGCGGTCGCTTATGGCCTGTCGTGGGACGACGCACTGCGGGCCGTCACGCTCACGCCCGCGGAGGTCTTCGGCGTGGAGAATCGCGTCGGGTCGCTGTCAGCCGGGAAGGACGCGAACGTGGTCGTGTGGAGCGGCGATCCGTTCGAATTCTCGACGCGCGCCGAGCGCGTGTTCGTAAGAGGGCGCGAGTACCTGTCGCCGAATCGGCAGGAGCTTCTGACGGAGCGGTACAGGACCCTGCCGCCGAAGTACGGGACGCCGTAGGGTAGGGTTTTTCCCGTCGGCTGGGGAAGAACGAGGAGTCAGTATTCAGTCTTCAGTTATCGGTTTTCAGTCGTTCCGAGTGTGGGCTCATCGGACTGAAAACTGATAACTGACAGCTGACACCTCGTTTTTCCTTTCCCGCTCCCGATCCGTACCCGCAAGGGCGTCAGCCGGTACCGCCCGACGGTGGTGGGTTCCATCCCGCGGTACCGTCGCTCGGCGGCGGTGGCGGCGCCGATGACCGCGGCGGGGGGGCTCCCGTCGACGAAGCACCGCCAGTGCGGCGCTTGTCGGAGATGCTCGCAAGCTGGGCCTCGAGAAGCGTCGCTTCCTTCTCGTGCGACGCGAGGGCCGCGCTCAACCGCGTATAGCTGTCGGCATCCAGATCGCTTCCCCCAGCGCGGGCGCGATACACCGAATAGCCCAGTGCTTGCGCCGCCTTGTC
Source organism: Gemmatimonadota bacterium (assembly GCA_031398865.1). Taxonomy (GTDB): domain Bacteria; phylum Gemmatimonadota; class Gemmatimonadetes; order Gemmatimonadales; family Gemmatimonadaceae; genus JANNOC01. The sequence continues at coordinate 5,617 of JANNOC010000508.1, forward strand.
GGCCTGCTGCCGTGCGCGGAAAGCGTCGAGGCGCACCCGACCTTCATCAATCGCGTCGCGCGCCACCTTCCCCGCCTGATCGAGCTCTGATTTGACCTTGTCCCAGATCGCCATGTGTGCGTCCCGCCGGTTGTGGATGAAGGGAATTACGTGCGGATAGCCCCGGATGTTTCGCTGGGAAGGCCCGAGCCGCGGTTTGTCGGTCGTTGCATCGCGCCCGGACGCCGAAAAAAAACAAAGCCCCCGCTCATCGCAGGGGCTCGCCACCTCGAACACGCCTTACGCGGCGTTGGTCTTTTCCGGCGGGTACACGCTCACCTTGAAGCGGCGCTTGTTCTTGTGCTCGAACTTCACGACGCCATCAATGAGCGAGTAGATCGTGAAGTCGCTGCCAAGCCCGACGTTGCGCCCTGGATGCCACTTCGTGCCGCACTGGCGGACGATGATGTTGCCGGCAATGACCTTCTCGCCACCGAACTTCTTGATGCCGCGGAACTGCGCATTGCTGTCGCGGCCGTTGCGGGACGAGCCGACGCCCTTTTTATGAGCCATGGGATTCTCTCGTCAACCGAGGGTGATGTCGTTGATGCGGACTTC
>JANNOC010000418.1:0-2921 GCA_031398865.1 Gemmatimonadota bacterium
AAGCCAAGCGCAAGGCGGACAACCCGCCCGCGGTTGCCGTCGAGACGCTGTACGAGTTGCTGCACGACACGCACCGGATTCGCCGCTGGAGGATTGGGCGCGAAGCGGGGCTCCGGCAGCTGGGTCGCGATGCGATGCTCGCCTTCTACCGCAACTTCTACCGCCCCCGCAGCACGATTGTGTGCATCGTCGGCGCTGTGGACACGGACGTCGCGCTGCACGAAGTAACGCGTCTGTATGGCGAGTTGCCGGATGCTCCGGTGGCGCGCTCGCTGGGGCCGGCGGAGCGCGGGTCGGACGGCTTTCGCTATCGTGAGTGGAGCGGCGACATCGCGCAAACGCAGCTCGTCATGGGGTGGCGCACGCCGGACGCGCTGCATGCGGACACCGTTCTGCTGGATCTTGCGGCGTCGGTGCTCGGCGCGGGGCGCGGGTCGCGCCTGTATCGCGCCGTCCGCGAGCGCCAGCTCGCTTCCTCCATCTCGGCGTACAACTACACCCCGACGGAGCTCGGCGTATTCGTGGTGCACGCGGAGACACAGCCGCACGCGGTGATGGACGCGGCGCGCGCCATCTGGGAGCAACTGCGCGCGCTGCGCGACTCGGGTATCGGCCAGCATGAGGTGGAGCGCTGCCAACGGATTCTCGAGGCGCGCTGGATCCGGCGTCTCGAGACCATGGACGGGCAGGCCAACTACATGGCGGAGTGGGAGGCGTTAGGCGACTGGTCGCTTGGCGACCGGTATTTGACGCAGCTGCTCACGGCGCGGGCCGACGCGGTGACGCAGGCCGTGCGGCAGCATCTGGTGCCGGAGCGTGCCGCGGTCGGTATCTATCGCCCCGACACGCGGTCCGCGGCCGCTCCCGACGCTCCGGCGATGCGAGCACTGCTGGACCAGCCGCGCCCCGCGCCGCTCGCCCCGCCGCTCGCGCGGGAGGCGCTCGCGCGCCTGCCCGCGGTGACAGTACGCTGCGAGCTCGACGTCAACGGAGTGCGCGTGTATCGCACGCCCACTGGAGTACCGATTCTGGTGCGTCGCAAGCCGGGCGCACTCCTGACATACGTCGGCGCGTTCGTGCTGGGCGGCGTGAACGATGAGGGACTCGATCGGGCCGGGCTGACCACGCTCATGGCGCGAACGATGGTCAAGGGTACGGAGCGACGCACGGCCGATCAGATCGCGGAGGACGCGGAGCTGCTCGGAGGCAGCGTCGGCGTATCGGTGTCGGGGGAGAGTATGGCGTGGACGATGTCGGTACCGACGACGCATACGGCCGCCGCGCTCGAGCTGCTGTCCGATGTCGTGCAGCGCGCGACCATCCCCGACGAGGCGCTGGAGACCGAGCGGGCCGTGACCCTCGCGGACGTCGCGATGCTGCGCGACGACATGTATCGATATCCGCTGCGACTCCTCACGGCGGCAGCCTTCGCCGGCCATCCCTATGGCACGCCGCAACTGGGAACGGAGCGGACCCTCCCCGGCATCACTGCCGGCGACGTGCGTTCGTGGCATGCCGACCGGGTACTCGCCGGGCAATCCGTGATTGCGATGGTCGGCGACATGGACGAGGACGATGTGGCGGCCATCGCGGCACGCGATTTCGCGGAGGTGCGGCTCGCGCCCCGCGACGCCCTCGTCCCCGTGGTGTGGCCACCGGCGCACGTCGTGAACGTCGAGACTCGCGACAAGGCGCAGACCGCGCTCGCGCTTGCCTTCGAGGCGCCGGCCCGTGGCGACGCCGACCGCTTCGCCATGCACGTGCTCGCGAGCATTGCAAGCGGACTTGGCGGACGGTTCTTCGACGAGCTGCGCGACCGGCAGTCACTGGCGTACACGGTGCACGCGTACGCGTCGGAGCGCCGACTCGCGGGGATGTTCGTGAGCTACATCGCGACCTCTCCGGACAAGGAGGATGTCGCGCGCGCCGGCCTGCTGGCAGAGTTTGAGAAGCTGCGGGAGGATACGGTGACGGCGGAGGAGCTCGAGAGAGCGCAGCGCTATCTCATCGGCACCCACGCGATCCGGCAGCAGAGCGGCGGTGCGATCCTCGCCGATATCGTGGACGCGTGGCTGTTCGGGGAGCTGCGAGAGCTGGGAGAGCATGACGAGCGCATCACGTCAGTCCGCGCCGGGCAGATTCGGGATGTCGCGCGCCGGTACTTTCACGCCGAGCGGCGGGTTGAAGGAATCGTGCGTGGACTGGGGCGCAGCGTGTGAGTTGTGCCGCAACTCCTGTCCCGATCTTGGAAGGAACGACGAGGTTCCGACAACCGCGCAGGCCTCGCTCCTCTCAGAACGCGACGACGAAGTCGACATACGGAATCCCCGGAAAGAGCGCGTCTTTTCCCAGGGGCGTGAAAAAGGCCAGATCCACCGAGATTTTCTCACCGAAGATGCGCAGCCCATACGACACGATTGGCTGGCTGAACGTCGGGATGTAGTAGTTCTCGGTCACGAACGCGGTGCGGCGCGAGAGCCGCTTCTCGCCGCCGAGCATGAGGAAGGGTTGGTTGGACCACTCTCTGTCGGCATAGCCGAAGCCCGCCCCGAACGAGAGGCTCGCGTCCGGGCTCCCGACTGTACCGACGCCGTACGCGATCCCGAAGGGTCCTCCGGCGTCCTCAATACCGGTGCCCCCCACGAGCACTCCCGCGGCGACGTTGAGTTTTTCGGACGAATACAGCCCCACTTTCGGCGTCGCGTAAACAATGTTGTCGCTGAAGTCCGGCGACGGAAACACCGACAACCCGGCCCCCATTGTGAAGCGATCGGTCACGCCCGCGGCCACGCCAAGGAAAAAGAGATAGTAGTCCGAGAAGTATCCCTCGCCTTTCTTGAGCATGCGACCTGTGGGCGCGAAGAAGAGGCGTGTGGCGTTAGGGCTCGGTGGCCAGTAGCCGTCGGTCCGCATGGCCGACG
>JANNOC010000494.1:0-2651 GCA_031398865.1 Gemmatimonadota bacterium
GTAAAGGGCATTCCGTGCATCTCCAACAAAAGTGTGCGGTGGATCACATCAGCGGCGAAGGCCAAACGAACGCACAGCGCAGACTCCACCGCGGGGGCGAATGGTACCCCGATACGTGAAACCACGCCAGTCCCGAAGTAAGCCGCTTCGTTACAACAACTTCACAATTCCATATCACGAATCACGTGCGAATATGGCGTTATCCACCACCTGTCCACACCGCCATCGGACGTCAAAAAACCGCCCCAGAATGACGCTAAATCCTGCCCTCCGATCGACCGGCAGAGCGATCCTAATTTGTTACGTAATATAATGTTACAAAGCTCGTCCCGGAAGTGGCAAACTGCTGCACACACGCCGAGCACATGCGCCGACAGCGCCGAGTTCGCTCGAAATCATGCACATGCTGCTTGCCTGGAAGCACGCATCCTCCAGGACTGCCCACCTGGGCGGATGTAACACCGCGCCCAGCCTTGTCGCTCGGCCCACAGCTCATCCGGGTCGCAGCACGGAAAAGTCCCCGCGCCGATGTCGCTCCTGCAGCGTTAGGTAGCTCTGCACGGTGCGCCGGATCCGCTCGCGCTCGTCCGGCGTTGTCTCGCGGAGAATGCGCCCGGGGACGCCTAACACGAGCGAGTTGCGCGGCACCTGCATGCCCTCCCGACACAATGCGCCCGCGCCGATAATGCTGCCGCTGCCAACGTGCACGCCGTTGAGGAGGATCGCGCCCATGCCGATGAGCACGTCGTCCTCGATCGTGGCGCCATGCACGATCGCGCGATGGCCGATGGCCACGTTCGCGCCGATCGTCGCGGGGATGCCGTCGTCCACGTGCACGATGCTGCCGTCCTGCACGTTGGAGTTCTCACCGACAACGATGGCGGCGGTGTCGCCTCGCAGTACCGCGGTGGGCCAGATGGACACGTGCGCGCCGAGCGTCACGTCGCCGCACACGATGGCGGCGGGATGCACGAAGGCGGTCGCGGCGATCGGCGTCACGGGGTTGCGACCAGCAGGACGTGCCGACTAGAAGGATGCACCGAAGGTGAGATACGGCGTGACCGCGTCCGCCGCCACCCGATCGCGTCCACGAATTGGCGCGGCGATCCCGAGACGCGCGCGCAACGGCGAATCATACGAGAACACGGTCGCGTCGAGATTCACCTCGGCGCCCGCGGACGCGATCCAGTTCGTGCCGAAACGTCGCGCGCCGCAGGGGTCGCCGAGCGGCGACGCATCGGCCGCTCCGCCGCACCAGGCGCTCGCCGCGTCCGAAAACAGCGTGGCCGAAACGCGGTCGAGAAAGAGCGGCAGCAGCCGCACGCCGCGCGAGGGACGCGCGAGCGGCGCGCGAAACTCAGTCGAGGCACCAGCGGCGCGACTCCCGCGCAGCGCCGCGACCGGGAATCCCCGCACCGGAAAGGTGCGCCGCTGACTTCCGAGTGCGACGCCGGGCACGACTTCCACCTCACTCCCGCTGATCCCTCCAACGGAGAACTCCAGCGTTTCTCGGCGATCGGTCCAGCCCCCCACCGTGCGCAACGCGAGAACGTGATGCGCGAATCCCCCCCGATCGAGACCTCGGTAGCCGTTCGCGCTGCCCACGAGCACGCCGGCGGCACCGGCATCGCTGCCCATGCGCCAGCGCACCTTGGCGCTCCCCGCGAGCGCGAGTCCGTTCTCGGGTGAGATTGCGAGGCCCGGATACTGCGCGTTTCCCCACGACGCGCGCGCCAACAGCGCGCGGTACGTCACGCCGTCCCTGAACACGGAGGGCAGCTGTGACAGGAGCGAGTCCGGGTCCGTCACGAAGTCGCGCCATTCCAGCTCGCCGCCGAGTGTGAGGCTCGCACTTGATCGGAACCGTGGGCGCACGAACGTCGCGCCAACCGAGGCGATGCGTGTGCGCTCGCGCAACTCGCCCAGCACGGCATTGGTGTTTCCATCGGCGATCAGCCCTTCACTATCCCACCGCTGCGACACGATCGCGTCCAGAAAAGGCCGGAGCAACCGGGAGTATCGATACGAGAGCGCGCCGCTGAGCTCGCGGTGCTCCACGTTGCCCGTCATTTCCGCGACGTATGCGTGCCGGCCGATCACGTCCACGCCCGTCGTCCAGCCACCGAGCTCCAGACCGCTGCCGTTGTCGCTCACTTCAAGGGACCATGAGCGCGGTGCCAGCGTTCGCCACGGCGTATACCGGTGCGATGCCGTGCTGTCGGACGTGGCCGGCGCGAGCGCGAAGCGCTGCCGCGCTTCACTCAGGGCGACCGAATCCATGAACGCTGGCGGTGCGTTGCCAGGCGCGATAGACAGCGGAGTGACGGCGATGTGAAAGCCGTCGGCGCGATACACCGCCGCCGCCAGCCGCGTCTCGTCAGGCGATGGTTCCGGAGTGAAAACACCCCCACTCGGCGCCGCTGCCGGTAGTATCTCCGCGAAGCCGGATGGTCCCAGTGCCGCGCGGTACGCGCGCGCGTCACCCGATTGATCGGAGCTGAAGAAGATCCACCGTCCGTCGTGCGACCAGCTCGGCGTCGAGAGCACGATGCGCTGGCCCGTCGCGGTCGCGGTGGACGTGAAGGTGCTCGCGAGGACAGAGCCCGCGCTATCGAGCACGACGAGATCGGTGAAACCGCCGCGCATCCAAC
>JANNOC010000501.1:0-3348 GCA_031398865.1 Gemmatimonadota bacterium
GCTTACCGCGGCCTTCCTCGCCTCCGTGTGCCCAGGCATCCCCCACATACCTTCGCTCGCTTGACTACATAAACTAGTAAAGCAGAGCACGCGCTTACTATGCAATCTCTTCATCTCTTCCGAACGGTTGCCCGTCCGGCCTCGATGAGGAATTCGTATCCCACGATCTACCTTGCCTTCACTTGTCAAACAGCGGCCGCGACACTCTGAAGCCGTCGCGGGCAGACTCGCAAAATACCTGGGTCATCCCATCGCGTCAACCCGAGTCGCTAATCTCCAGCATGCACGACGTCGCCATCGTCTCCGCCAAGGGTATCCACCGCTGGGCCAGCGGCCATCCGTGGATCTATCGCAGCGACGTCGTGACGCTGCCCGACGCTCCCGCCGGCGCCGTTCGGGTGACGGAGCGCAACGGGCGACCGCACGGCTGGGCGCTCTGGAGTCCGCGCTCCGAAATTTCCCTGCGCCTGCTGGATCGCGATCCAGACGCCTGCATTGACGCGGCGTGGTGGCATGCGCGGCTCACCGCCGCGCTGCGGCGACGCGACGCGTTAGGCTCCGTCACCAACGCCTTCCGCGTCGTCCACGGCGAAGGCGACGGCGTGCCGTCACTGGTGTGCGATCGATATGACCGCTGGCTCGTCGTCCAGCTCATGAGCGCGGGGCTGGAGCGCTTTCGTACCGAGATTGTTGCCGCGCTCCGCGATCTCCTGCAGCCGGACGGCATCCTGGCGCGCAATGAATCAGCGCTGCGCCAGAAGGAAGGATTGGCCCGCGAAACCGTGGTGCTCGCCGGCGACGTGCCCCGCACGATCGAAGTGGAGGAATACGGCATCCGGTACCTGGCCGCACCGTGGGACGGGCAGAAGACCGGGGCCTATCTCGATCAGCGCGACAATCGCCGCGCCGCGGGCACGGTGGCGCGCGGTCGCGCGCTGGACTGCTTCAGCTACCACGGCTCTTTCGCTCTGCACCTGGCGCGCGGCGCGACCCACGTGCTGGCACTCGACACGTCCGCGCCGGCGCTCGAGCGCGCTCGCGACAACGCGCGCCTCAACGGCTTCGACAACATCGAGACCCGCGAAGCCAACGCCTTCGATTTTCTGCGCGACGAAGAAGATCGCGGTGCCCGCTACGACACCATCGTGCTGGACCCGCCGGCGTTCGCGAAGACGCGCGCCAGCATTCCCGGCGCGCTGCGCGGCTACAAGGAGATCAACCTGCGCGCGCTGCGCCTGCTGACACCCGGCGGATCGCTGTACACCGCGAGCTGCAGCTTCCACGTGACCAGGCCGCTCTTTCTCGAGGTGCTGCAGGCCGCTGCCGCGGACAGCGGCCGACGTATCGCGTTGCGCGCGATACGTGGCCAGCCACTGGACCATCCCGAGATCCTGACCATTCCCGAGACGGGGTACATCAAGGGAGCGCTCCTCGAAGCCATGGACTGAGGCGTGCGCAGCGCGCCTGAGTGTCACCGATTCGCGGGATCGCGCCAGGTGAGATACGAATAGACACTCGAGCCTAACGCCGCGATCAACACCGCTGGAACGAACAGGAACAGCCAGGAGACCGGGGCGAACGCGCCCCACCGCCGCTCTCGACATCCCTACTCCATGCCAGGGTACATCAGGATAGCCGCCCCGCGACGCACAAGAGTTGACATCGCCCGCTGCAGGAAGGCAGTATGGCCGGCGTGATCTCCGATGCCGCCGCGAGCCGCGTGCCGCGCGAGCTGCGAACGCCAGCGGTTCAGCGCACGCTGTTTCTCATACTCCTGCTGAATCTCGCCGTCGTGATCGTGAAGGTCATCGTCGGGATGCGCACAGGTTCCCTCGCCGTCCTTGGCGCCGCTCTCGAATCGGCGCTCGACACGCTCAACAACGTGATCGGCATCATCCTCGTGCGCATCGCCGCGCGGGAAGCAGACGAGGACCATCCGTACGGCCACGACAAGTTCCAGACGCTGGGCAACCTCGCCATCGTCGGGTTTCTCTCCATCTCCTGCTTCGAGCTGTTGCGTGAGAGCACATCGCATCTCCTCGGACTCGCCTCGCCTCGTCCACCGGGTCAGCTCGATCTCATCATGCTAGCCGCCACCGCCGTCGTGAACGTGTTCGTCGTGCGGTACGAGCGCCGGCGCGGACGAGATCTCAACAGCCCTTTCCTCCTCGCGGACGCGGAGCACACCAACAGCGATCTGTACGTCACGGGGCTGGCCTTTGCGTCACTCGTGCTCACCCGTTTGGGGTGGGGCGTTCTGGATCCCGCGCTCGCGCTCATCGTCGCGCTGCTGATCGCCTGGACGGGGATGCGCATACTCAAGAGCACAGTGCCGATTCTCGTGGACGAGCGCGCCATCGACTCGGCGGAGATCCGCCAGCTCCTGTCGGAGTTTCCGGCGATCGCGGATGTCCGCGCCGTCCGGTCGCGCGCGACCGCGTCAGGCGTGCTCTTCGCCGAAGTAACCATCGGCGTCGCGGGTGAAATGACGGTGGAGGATGCGCATCTCCTGGCCGACGCCGTTGAGGCTCGCATCATGCAAAAGCTTGGCGAATCACACGTTACCATTCACGTGGAGCCGTCAGCCGACCCGCTTGGGGCTTGACGCCCCCGCCGCGGTCCGTACTTTATCAACATATTATCCCCAAACCTTGGACCTGATGGCCTTGCATCCACCGCGCTCCCTCAAGCACGAGTACGAGTTGTACATCGAGCGCGAGATCGAGGACTACAAGGATTCCATCCCGAGGAATGCGCTGCTGAGCATCGGCGACGAGGCGGTCGCGACCCTGTCCGCCCAACCGCAGATCTCCCTCGACGAGCTGGTGTTATGCGACGAAGTGGATCGCATCATCACGCTGCGCCTCCGGCTCCCGACCTACGAAACGTGGAAGCGCCGCCGGCTGCGCATGCTGGAGCGCTACCGCCGGCCGCAGCATTGGGGGTTGGCGGCCGATGACGCTCTCGTCCGCGCCTTCCGCCCCGCCGCGGAGTCCCATGTGCTAGTTGCCGGGGCGAGCGCCGAGAGCTCGGCGCTGTATCTCGCGGCGCATGGCTGCGACGTCACCTCGCTCGAGCATGAGCAAGGTGCGGTGGAACGCGTCATCGTCGCGGCCGAAGCAGCTGGGCTGAGCGAACGCGTCCACACGTTTGTGGCCGACCTCGCGGGGTGGTCGCCGGCGGCGCCGCTCAACGCCGTTGTCTGTACACCGGCCGCCTTCGCTGGCCTCTCCGTCACTGAACGTGCACGGGTCTTCGAGCTTCTCAAGAGTGCCACGGCGGATGGCGGGGTGCACCTCGTCCAAACCATCATCGCGGGCCAGACGGCCGTCACCACCGACGAGCTGG
>JANNOC010000557.1:0-2305 GCA_031398865.1 Gemmatimonadota bacterium
CCGACCGGCTGCGCCTGAAGCAGAACGACATGCGGTTGCTGCAGGCCGAGAACAAGCTGCTGCGCACCAAGGCCGAACTTCCCCGCAAGCAGTGCACGCTCGATATCCGACCTCCATGAGGCGCTGCCGGGCTGCGCCGCCGACTGCCCGGCCGCGGTGACGGCTGCCGCCACCAAGTCCTCGTCAGGCACGAAGCGCCGAGATGCAATCTCGCCGCCGGACGCGAAGAGCGGAGCACCGACTGGCAGAGACATATGCTCGAACCCTCCGAGCGCCTCGCCCGGCGCGACGAAGGAGTAGAGACGCGAGGAGACAAAGTTCCGGCGGTGCCAGGCCCCGTGATCTTCGATTGCGAGGTGCGCGTCCGACGCGTGGGCCACATACCACCGCCGCCGCACGTCGTCGATGCGACCGAGCGTTATGAAGGTGACAGCCGGCGTATCCGTTGCCCGCATGACCTCGAGGAAGCGCTCGTCCTCGACGTGGCCATCATCCGTTGTGATGACCGCCAGGCGCGCGCGTGACGCGCTGCGATTCGCAACGCATGCCACCGCTTCCGCCGCCGATACGAAAGTCCAGCCAGCGCGGCGCACGTCGGCGATGTCGGTGACCAGCGTCTCAGGCAACACCTCCCAACTGTGATAGCTGAGGACGATGACTCGCCCGTCACCGTTCCCCATGCGTCTCCTCCTTCCGCAGCAGGCGAAAGCGGGTTCCCGAAGCGTCCCAGGAGAATTTCGTCAGCGCGCGCTCCCGTCCTGCGCGTCCCATGCGCTGGCGAAGGCCGCCATCCGCAAGGAGCCGCTCGAGCGCCGCGCGGGTTTCTCCGGCGTTCTCTGGATCAACGAGCAGGCCGGAGACACCATCCTCGATCGCGTCGACGACGCCGCCATTGCGTCCACCCACTACAGGACACTCCGCAAGCCCGGCTTCGAGAAAAACAATCCCGAATCCCTCGAAATCAGTGCCGCCCAGTTCGCGGTTCAGAGTGACGAACACGTCGGACGCGGCGTAGAGATCGCCACGCGTCGCGTCATCCACCGCTCCGAGAAATCGAACGCTTGCCGCCAGCCCCAGTTCGCGCGCGAGCGCCTCAAGCGAACCACGTTCCGGACCATCCCCTGCGATGAGAAAACATAGCGACGGGAAACGACCGCACAGCTCAGCCACTCGGCGCAGCGCGACGTCAACCCCCTTGCGCGTGACGAGGCGGCCCAGCGACAACAGGACAACACGATCCTCGACGGCAAGCCGGATCCTCGCCGACCGTCGCGCTTCATCCGTGACAGGCCCGCGCGGCTCCACTCCTGGAGGGACGACAACAATCCCATTCCTCTCGCCAATACGCCTCCGGACCACATCAGCGGTCGCATGGCTGGGGCCAATTATCCCCGCCGCGCCCATGAAATCATCGCGCCTCCAGTGCGGGAGCCTGCCATACATGGGCGCCACTACCTCGAGGCCGTGCGCGAATAGTACGTACGCAAGACCTTCTCGGCGGAGCGCAGCGCACCAGAAGTGTGACTCCAGGCTCCAAAGGCCGATGTAATAGGCAGCCGTACGCCCATGATCACGAAGGAGGGCGCGCACCAGGCGCGCGGCCGAACGGCGGTGATGCAGGAAATGGCGGGCTGTATGGAACCGCCGAATCGGGGGGAAACGGTCCCCGACCATCGTCCCGACCTGCCGTGCCGGCACCGGATGAAGGACGCGGTGCACGTAACGCCTTTCCCACGACTCTCCGTTGGTGGATACTGTCGAATACGTCGTCACCGGCGCATCCAGAGCGGCCGACTCGCAGAGATGATGCAGGTACGCGGCGATACCGCCGGTTAGGGGCTTGAAATCCGTCGTGAGAAGCACCATCTGCGGCGGCGGATGCGGAATGACAGCCTCACCAACCAGGTTCACGCGAACGGGTGCTCGCATTGCCTGAAAACCTCCTCGGTCCCGAGGCGGGCGCCGCGCCGCGCAAATCGGCGTCGTAAGGCTGACGGTACGCGAGGAAGCGCCGACCACAACGCGCGAAGCGGTAGGGTGTCGCCGCGCAGCAGCGGGCGCAGTGCTCGAACCGGAAGCATGGCGAGAAAGCTTAACAGGAAGCCGGTTTCGCCAACGCACTTGAGCGTGAAGAGCAGATGATTGCGCCAGATCACTCGGGCCTGCCGGCCGCGCCCCAACTCCCGCACCATTGACGCACTCACACGATGATAGATGACGCTTCGAGGTTCGAATACGGATCGCCAGCCTCGTTCCCACGCTCGATAGGAGAGATCGAAGTCCTCATAGTAACCGGGGCGGTAGA
>JANNOC010000572.1:0-1853 GCA_031398865.1 Gemmatimonadota bacterium
CCAGGCGTCGCCGTCGCGTTGCACGCGCGCGCGCGTCGCCCAGCGGTCCACGTGCGAAAGAATAACTCCCGCGTTCCGAGCATCCATGGGTTGCCCGGTGTACAGGTGAGAGAACTGTGTCACCCCGACGGGAACCAGCGCGATGGACAGCACCGCGTCGCCCATGTTCCACAAGTCCGTCAGCGACTGCTCGAGCACGTCGCCATCGTTCAATCCGGGAACGATCACCATCTGGCAGTGGAACTGAATGCCGCCCGCCGCGAGCTGCCTGAGCTGCGCGAGGATGTCGGGAACGCGCGGATTGTTCAGAAGCGTCTTGCGCGCTTCCCAGGGTGTCGCGTGCACCGAGATGTACAGCGGCGACAGGCGGTATTCCACGATACGCTGGACGTCCTTCTCCTTCATGTTCGACAGTGTCGCGAAATTGCCGTACGCGAAGGACAGGCGGTAATCGTCGTCGCGCACGTACAGGGAGCGGCGCAGTCCCTTGGGAAGCCCCTCGATGAAGCAGAACTCGCAGCGATTGGCGCAGCGGCGAATGGTGGGCGGCTCGAGCTCCACGCCGAAGGACTCGCCCTCCGGGCGCTCCACGTCGTACTCCATGCGTTCGCCGGTCGGCAGTGTGGCTTCCACCAGGAGCTCGTCATCGGCCGTGAGGAACTCCCAGTCCAGGAAATCCTGTACAGGCCGTCCGTTGACCGACAGCAGATCGGTACCCGGCACGATTCCCAACTGCTGGGCGATGCTCTCCGGCAGCACGCGCGCGACCCGAACCATGACACCCCACAGCGAAGCGGGGGAAAGACCACTCAGCGGTCATCCCCCCGATGAACCGGCGTCGAAAGAAAGCGCCGTGTGAACCTCACGCAACTTAGCAGGCCACGATAGCGAAAACAAGACAGCAGACACACTTCGGCTCGCTGCATCGCACCCCCCGTCAGCGGGAAACGGAACGGCCCGCCTGCGCGGTGCAGACGGGCCGTTCTCCTCAGCGAGAGCGATGCTCAGGTGATCGGCACGTACCGGAACGCAACGATGCCGGACTGGTCGACCGAGACACTGAAGGTCTTGGTCCCGCCCGCGGCCACCGGACCAACGGTCGCTTCCTGCGTGGCAACCGCCTTCCCTGACTTGTCGAGAAACTCGAACTTGAGCGTGAAGCTCTTGCTGGCCTTGCCGCGGTTCTCGAGTTGCCCCGCAACGCTGTGCTTCGTGCCATCGTGGTTGAAGGACGTAAATGACACTTGCGCGGGGAGCGTGGTCGCGCGGCTCATGTACTTCACGAGCGAGTCCGTCATGGCGCGCTTCAACTTCGCGTCCTTGGCGTTTTTCTGGCGCATATGGTACACGCTCGCCAGCAGGCGCCAGTTATCCTCGTTGTTGGGGTCCACTTCAACCAGCCGCTTCGACACGTCCAGCAGCTTGTCGGCGTCTTCCAGGGCAACGTACATGATGGCGGCGTTGTACAAGCCATCGCGCAGATAGGGATTCTGCACCAGCCCGGCCTCGAAGAGCTTGGTCGCTTCCACGTTGCGATTCGCCCGCGCCGCCGCGACGCCCGCTTCGAAGAGTTGGATGTCCGACAGCTTGGACGAGTTCGTGACGAGCTCGGCGAACAACGCTGTGGCGGCCACGGTATCACCGGCACCGATGAGCGCACCGGCCAGCCGCGCTTTCGCCGTGATGTTGTCTGGCTCCTCCCGCAGCGAGGCGCGCAGATGGTCGGATGACCGTTTCATCATGGCGGCCTTCGCGGGCCCTTCCACCTTCCCGGCCTGGAAAAGCAGCAACTCCGACACGGCGTTGCGCGCGCCCGTTCGCATGCTTGCAGTGGCAGTGTCCGAGCCACTGAG
>JANNOC010000531.1:0-3714 GCA_031398865.1 Gemmatimonadota bacterium
TGATCGGCTTTGCCCGGTATCCGCAGTTGTTTCGTCGCGGCAAGGAGTACCGCACCTATTTCCACAACGTCGCCGGCCTCAATGTCGGGGATGAAGTGCGCTTCGGCGGGCTCTCGGTAGGGTCGGTGACGCGCATGGAACTCGATGCGGTCGATCCGACGCGCATCCTTGTGGAGTTTCGCGTGCGCCGGCGGACTCCCGTGCGACGCGACACCCGCGCCGCGATCGCGCAGGTGGGGCTGCTGGGCGAACCGTATCTGCACCTGACGCCGGGCAGTCGCCTCGGATCGCCGGAGCTCGCGCCGGGCAATACGCTGCTCAGCGATGATAATCAGAGCTTTCAGGAGGCGATGAACCAGCTCGCACGCTTTTTCGAGAGCACGGACACACTGTTCCGGGGATTCGATCGGCTGTCGCAGAGCAACCCGTTCGAGCGGCTGGACCGCACGCTTTCGCGAGTCGAGATTCTCGTAGGCACAACCGCGGAAGGATCCAGTCGCGTGCTCACGCAGCTGGACCAAGCCAGCAAACAACTCAATCGGGTGCTGAGTCAGGCGGAACGCGTCGTCGCCGTTCTCGATACAACGATTACCACCGCGCGGCCCGAGCTCTCGCAAACGCAGGCGGAGGCGCTCGGCGCGTTGCGCGAACTGCGCGTGCTCGTGGCGGACCTGCGCGTCGCCATGCAGCAGGGCGGCGGTGTGGATCAGTTGATGCGCAATGTGACCTCGACGTCGGAAAATCTTGCCCGTCTGTCCGCGAGACTTGAACGCGACCCGACGAGCGTGCTCAAGCAGCGCAGACCGCCGGCGAAAACCGCGGGACCAACCGTCAAAGAGTGATTCCGTGCACCTAGCGCGAGCAACATTATTGCTGCTGCTACCGTTGTTGTCTGCGAGTACGTTCGGCGGCTGCTTCGGCAAGCTGCCGGCGCGCGAGATGTTTCGTTTGAGCGTAGACGCGCCACCCGCCGCCGTCGCACACGGCTCGGCGCTCCCCACCCCGGCCGTCCCGGACAGCGCGGGCCGGCTGAGCGCGCCGCTGCGGGGCGCGCTGGCCGTGGAGCCGTATGTCACCCCGGGACTCTATGGCGATCCCGGCATTGTGTATCGCGTCGGCGAGAGCGCGTACGGCGCGTACCCATCGCGGGAATGGGCGATCCCGCTCGGCGAGATGCTCGGCATGATCGCCGAAAGCGTGTTGTCCGTGCATCCGATCTCCACCCACCCGCCGGTCTTCGATCCGCCGTCCACGCGCGGGCACGCCTACGTGTGGCGCGGAACGGTCCGCCAGTTCGAGGAAGTCAATCGCGGCAAGCAGGTCTTCGTTGCGGTGAGGCTGGACGCGACTATCGTGCGCGCTGGATCTGACTCACTCGTCTGGAATGGATCCGCGAGTCTCGAGCGTGCGGTCCCGCAGCCCACGATGCAGGCGATCGTCGAATCACTGTCCGCCCTCGCGCGCGACGCGACGGTACAACTCGCCGCCGACGCGCGGACAGCACTGGCGAGAACACCGGCAAGAACGGCAGCGCCTTCGCCCTGATGGCGCGCCGCGTCCGCGACGCGCGCCGACGCGGCGACCGTTGTCCGGGCAGCGCCGATGCCTTACGAGGCAGGATGCGTCATCGAACGATTGCAAGGGACCGCCCGTGATCAATCCCGATCGCCTCACCGTCAAATCCGCCGACGCCATCAATGACGCGCTGGCGCACGCCCGTCGCGGCGGGAATCCCCTCGTGTACGACGTGCATTTGCTGCACGCCTTGCTCGCCCAGGACGACGGGATCGTGGTGCCCGTGCTGCAGAAGCAGGGCGTCAGCGTCGTCGCCGTGCGCGAGCAGGTGGAACGCGAGATCGCCCGACTCCCCAAGCAGAGCGACGCCCAGCCGTCGCTGGCGCGCGAGCTCAACCAGGTGTTCGATCACGCGGAGAAGGAAGCCAAGGCGCTGGGGGACGAGTACGTCTCCACGGAACATCTCCTGATTGGTCTTGCCGAGGTCAAGGGCACCGAAAGCCGCACCATCCTGACCGGCGTCGGAGCAACGGCGGCCGCGCTGCGTGAAGCGTTGTCTGCGGTACGGGGCTCACATCGGGTCACCGACCAGACGCCGGAAAATCAGTATCAGGCCTTGCAGCGGTACACGCGTGATCTCACCGAGGCGGCACGTCAGGGCAAACTCGATCCGGTGATCGGACGGGACGAGGAAATCCGCCGCGTAATACAGGTGCTGTCGCGGCGCACCAAGAATAACCCCGTGCTCATCGGCGAGCCTGGCGTCGGCAAGACCGCGATCGCGGAGGGGCTCGCGCAGCGCATCGTGAACGGCGACGTGCCTGAGGGTCTTAAGAACAAGCGCCTGGTGTCGCTCGACATCGGCGCCCTCATCGCCGGCGCGAAATTTCGCGGCGAGTTCGAGGAGCGGCTCAAGTCGGTGCTCAAGGAGATCACCGAAAGCGCGGGCCAGTTTGTCGTCTTCATCGACGAGATGCACACCATCGTCGGCGCCGGCAAGGCGGAAGGCTCGATGGACGCCGGCAACATGCTCAAGCCGATGCTGGCGCGGGGCGAACTGCGTGTCGTCGGTGCAACGACACTCGACGAGTATCGCAAACACGTGGAAAAGGACGCCGCGCTCGAGCGACGCTTCCAGCCGGTGTATGTGGGGGAGCCCACTGTCGAAAGCACGATCGCAATCCTGCGCGGGCTCAAGGAGCGCTACGAAGCGCATCACGGTGTGCGCATCACCGATGGGGCCGTCGTCGCGGCGGCGACGCTGTCGCATCGCTACATCGGCGACCGCTTTCTCCCCGACAAGGCCATTGATCTCCTGGATGAAGCGGCATCGCGACTGCGCATCGAGATTGACTCGATGCCGCAAGAGATCGACGAAGTCGAGCGGCGCATCACGCAGCTGGAGATCGAACGCCATTCGCTGCAGAAGGAGAAAGACAGAGCGTCGGTGGAGCGGCTGCGCGCCCTCGAGCGCGAGTTGGGCGAACTGCGGGAAAAGTCGTCCGGCATGAAGGCGCAGTGGCAGGAGGAGAAGGCCGCGCTTGGCAACGTCGGCAAGATCAAGCAGCGGATCGAGCAGGCGCGCACGGAGGCGGAGCAGGCGACCCGCGCGGGAGACCTGGGCAAAGCGGCCGAGATCACGTACGGACGCATTCCGCAGCTGGAAGCGGAGCTCGCGAGCGTGGATGCGCGGCACGCCGGACGCGGGGACGGGAAGCGCACGCAGTTCCTCAAGGAGGATGTGGGCGCCGATGACATCGCGGACGTGGTCGCGCGCTGGACCGGCATCCCGGTCGCGCGCATGATGGAGAGTGAACGCGAGCGGCTGACGAAGCTGGAGGATGTGCTGGGCGGCCGTATCGTCGGTCAGCCCGAAGCGGTGCGCGCCGTGGCGAACGCGGTGCGCCGCTCGCGTGCCGGCCTGCAGGATCCCAACCGACCGATCGGATCGTTCATCTTCCTGGGACCGACCGGTGTCGGCAAAACCGAAACCGCGCGCGCGCTGGCCGAGTTTCTCTTCGACGACGAGCACGCGATGGTGCGCATCGACATGTCCGAGTACATGGAGAAGCATGCGGTCGCCCGCCTGATCGGCGCGCCGCCTGGGTACGTGGGCTACGAGGAAGGCGGACAGCTCACGGAAGCCGTGCGCCGCCGCCCGTATTCGGTCATCCTGTTCGACGAGATCGAGAAGGCACA
>JANNOC010000621.1:0-2829 GCA_031398865.1 Gemmatimonadota bacterium
GTCAGTCGCGGTGCACGGCACCACATCTTCTCGGCGATCGCCATGAACCTCGGCGACGATGGTTCGGGCTTACCGGCAGCGGCTTATGCGACCGCACCGACCGTCGACCGGCGTGTGATGGAAGCGATCCGCGCAATGACCTCGACGGAGCTGCTCAGCGCCGAGCGTGGACACCGTCCGCCGCGAGGAAGCACGATGGATCTCGTCGCCGTCCTGGCGCTGGGCGACTGGGAGACAGCCTCGCGCCTCGTGCGCGAGAATCCAAAACTGCTCGAGGCCGGCGCCGGCGTGCTGCACCTGATGGCCAAGCGGAATGATATCGCGGCTGTAAAATGGCTGCTCGCACACGGTGCGGACCCGAGCGGTCGTTGGAGTCATTGGGACGCGGAGGTAACGCCACTGCACCTCGCTATCCTGGGCGGTCACACTGATATCGCGCGCGTGCTTCTCGAGGCTGGCGCCGACCAATTCATCCGCGATAGCCAGCACGACAGCGATGCGATGGGCTGGGCGGAATTCTTTCGACGGGCGGACATCGTTGAGATCCTCAAGGCTCGCCCCGCGACGTCTGGTAGTTAGGCGGCCTTGTGTGACTCACGGCTTGCGCCACTCGACCGCAACACTGGCATTCCCTGCCTGATCGACCGCCTGCACGAGGACACGCTCAGCCCCTGCGCCGATCGCGACCGTCCGTGTATCGGCGAACAGCACTCGCGTCGTCCACTGCCCCGACGCGCGCACACGTACCGTCCACCAGCGCGGCGCTTCCCCCGCACCGGGAGTCAGCTGCAACGAGCCCGCCGAGACGACCACGGTGGGCGCGGGAGGCGGCGTGGGATCCAGCCAGGGATACGCGGGGACGAGAGCGGGCTTCGCGTACAGGTCGCTCGCGAGCGCCGTCGCCAGCGCACCCCCGTTCTGCTTCAACGTCCACGATGTGTTGTAGAGAATGTGCCCCACCGCGACCGGTCGCAGCCGGGTGAGACGTATCTGGCTCGGAATCTCTTCGATGGTGAAGGCGCCCGCGGTCCCGTTCTGCACGCGGTAGGCGGCAAGGCCGGGCCACACGTGACGGCCGTTCGCCTGCGCGATCCACCAGTCGAGCAGCGCGGGAAAGCTCTGCTGCTGCGCCGAGATCGCCCAGTAGAGCTGGGGCGCGAAATAGTCCACCCAGCCCTGCTGCAGCCATTTCCGCGAGTCGGCGTAGATGACGGCGTAGGCGTCGAGGCCATTCACGCCCGCGGGGTTGCCAGGGCGCCATATACCAAAGGGCGAGATGCCAACGGCGATCGTCGGCTTGATCGCGTGGACCTCGCGATACATCCGCTCGACGAAGCGATCCACGTTCCCGCGTCGCCAATCGGCGCGTGCGATGCCCTGCCCATACTGCGCGTAGGTGGCGTCGTCCGGGAATGCGATCGGCTGGCCTAACGCGTCGTTCTGCGGATACGGATAGAAGTAGTCGTCCGCGTGAATGCCGTCGATGTCGTAGCGGCGCACGATGTCGGCGATGACGGCCATCGTGCGGTCCTGGACCTCCGGCTCTCCGGGGTCGAGCCAGAGCTGCGTGCCGAATACGCGCACGATGTTGCGCCGCGTGTTGAACGCGTGCGTCGGCGCGAGCCGCGCGCTGTCGGCGGTGTTCCCGGCGCGGAAGGGGTTGATCCAGGCGTGCAGCTGGAGCCCGCGCGCGTGCGCTTCCTGGATCGCGAAGGCGAGCGGGTCGTAGCCCGGATCGGTGCCCTGCGTGCCCGTGAGCATCACGCCCCACGGCTCGAGCGAGGAGCGGTACAGAGCGTCCGCGGCGGGACGCACCTGGAGAACGATTGCGTTCGTTCGCATTGCCGCCGCGCGCGTCAGGATATCGACGAGCTCCGCCTTTTGCTGGTCAGCGGTGAGAGTCGTGCTGGAGGGCCAGTCGATGTTCGCGACGGTTGCGACCCAGAGGCCGCGCATCTCGCGCTGGATCGTGGGAGGAGTGGTGTCGGGAGGCACTTCCGGCCCCGGGCCGGCGACATCAGCGGGCGAGCGCGAGCAGGCGAGGACGAAGGCGAGGAGGAGCGGACTAGCGTGCGCGACGGATAGGTGCATGAGTCGACAATGTTGGAGTGGGCGCGATGACGAATGCCTAACGCCAACCAGGTTCGGGGAGAGACGTCAGGTGCGCCTGACGCAGGCAACAGCGAAGAGGTGTGCTGCGACACTACATCATCCGATTCTCCGCTGCGCCAGGACGGATTATGACTTGGGCGGCGGATTGTCCGAGTTCCAACCGTCCGCCGTGCGCTTCCACGATCCGTCAGCCTGCTTCTTCAGGATCACGAACCATTTCCCCTTGTCGCTCATCGGCGTCTTTTGACCGGGCACGGTCGCCGTCAGAGCGTAGTGGCCCGTGGCCACCGCGAGATCACCGCTGCCGTCGACGTGGTCCGTCGGCGCTTCGAATGCCGACATCGGCGGATACTTCTCGAGCCACGCCTTCATGGCATCGTGCGGGACCGCTGGCTCGTTCGGGGCAAAGCGGACCGCGTCGCTGGTGTACAGCGCGACGATGCCATCCCAGTTCTTCGCCATGGTTAGTGCCGTGTAGTCGTCGAGGTTCTTCCGAACCGCGACCTCGTCGGCCGGTGTGAAAGTTGGCCCGGGCGGCGCCGATGTCTGACACGCGGCCAACGCGACGAGCAAGGGGAGAATGCGGCGAGTGGAGTTCATTTGCTGAGTCTCCTTCGTGGAGGTTCGCCTAGGCTCTGAGCGTCGGTATACGTTGCGGAATGCGATCTCTCGCGGCAAGACGCACTCGCCAACGTCGGCGACAAACGTGACGGGCCG
>JANNOC010000623.1:0-2042 GCA_031398865.1 Gemmatimonadota bacterium
CGCCCCGATTACTGCACGCGCGTGCCCACCGTCCGCAGGTTCACCACGGAGTCGGCTTTACTCGTCGCATAGCGTGCCACGGCCGTGCCTACCAGCTTGTCGTCCTGGAGGCGAGCAACGCTGTGGACGGAGACGTTGACACCCTTGCGGAGGACGCTTTCGTACGGCCCTGATTCGAAAACGATGCTGTCGCCCGCCACCGCGAGGACGCGCACCGCAATAGGGGCCCGCTTGGGGAAGTGGAGTGTCCAACCGGCCATGTCAGCGGTCGCGACCATTTCATAGCTCACGAGCGTGCTGTCCCCGCTTTCGTTCATCGTGCGCATGGCCCACTTCCCCGCCACATCCGCAAGCGAGATCGGGGCGGCCATGGCCGGCGCGTCAGACATGGCAGCCGCCGTGTCCTGGGCAGGTTGCTTGTCGGTCTTGGCACATGCAGTGAGAACAGCCAGGCAGAAAAACAGGGCGAGCGGGCGCATTGTGAGCCTCCGTGATGTGGTTCCGGGATGATGCGGTCGATGATTAACTCGGGTGCGAACATACGCCCGCGAGCGGGCGAAGGCAACCGCGTGGCTGCCCGGTGGTGCCTAACGGCATTCGACGCGCTGTCGCCGCCCGTGTGAGGGAAGCGGCGTTCCTTAGTTCCGTGTGTCGGAAGGCGAGGGCGACGATAGACCGGTCATCTCGCCGTGGAGTCAGAAGCGCAATCAGCGCACGGCGTCGCACGTACTTGGCACGCGCACCGGACGGGCATCCGCCGTTTCGAACTGGAAGCGCAATTGCGTCGTGTCGAGCGAGCTGCCGCCGACGAATACCGTGAAGCGTCCCGGCTCGGCGACGCGCGCCAGCGTCGCGTCGTGGAAGGCGAGATCCTGAATGTCGATCGTGAAGGCGATGCTGCGCGTCTCACCCGGCGTCAGCCGCACGCGGCGAAATCCGCGCAGTTCTTTCACCGGACGCGTCACGCTGCCCACGTCGTCGCGGAGGTACAGCTGCACCACCTCGTCCCCCGCAACGTCCCCCGCGTTCGTGACATCCACCTCGACGCGGATCGAGTCGCCCGGCCGCATGGTCGTGGCGCTGAGCCGCGGGGTGCCGTACCGAAAGGTCGTGTAACTCAGACCGTGGCCGAACGCGTACAGCGGCGTCCACGGCACGTCGATGTACTTCGACGTGAACTTGTCCGATGTCGGCGGGCGGCCTGTGTTGCGGTGGTTGTAGTAGATCGGCACCTGGCCCGTCACTCGCGGGAAGGTCGCCGTCAATTTGCCGCCGGGGTTGTAATCGCCGAACAGCACCTGCGCCGTCGCTGTGCCGTGCTCGACGCCGAGGAACCAGGTCTCGACGATGGCCGGCACGTGGTCATGCAGCCACTGAAGGGCGAGAGGCCGCCCGTTCATGAGCACGACGACAACCGGCTTGCGCGTCGCCACCACCGCCTGGGCGAGCCGCAACTGCGCTCCCGGCAGCTCGACGCTCGCGCGGCTCGCCGCTTCCGCGCTCTGCCACGGCGACTCGCCGAGCACGAGCACCACCGCGTCCGCCTGACGCGCGACACGCACCGCGCCGGCGATCCCTGTCGTGTCGTCGTCCATCGGTGATGCGCCACGGGCATGCACGACTGTCGTGCGCGCCGACACGGCGCGTCGGATGCCGGTCAGCACCGAGACCGCGTCCTCGCCACGCCCCAGCGCTGCCCAATTACCAATCGCTGCGCCACTGTCCGCCGCCAGGGCGCCGATCACCGCGAGCGTTCGCAGCTGCTTCGAGAGCGGCAGTGCATTCCGATCGTTCTTCAACAACACGATGGACTGGCGCGCCACCTCACCGGCCACCGCACGATGCTCGGCGGACAGCGTAACCGCGCGCCGGCGTGCCGTGTCGCCAGCGCGATACGGGTTCTGGAAAAGGCCCAGCCGATACTTGAGGCGCAACACGCGCCGCACCGCTTCGTCGAGAGTACGCGGCGAGACGCTCCCCGCACGCACCAGCGACGGCAGCTGCTTGCGGTAGATCTCGCTCACCATGTCAATGTCAACGCC
>JANNOC010000535.1:0-5732 GCA_031398865.1 Gemmatimonadota bacterium
CACCGAAGCCGAATCGGCGGGGCCGACGTCGACGATCAACTGGACTGTCCCGACCGGGCTGCTCGCGGGCGATGACCTGTACGTGTGCTCCAACGGTAGGCCCGTCCGCCATCAGCACGATTGGCTGCCCATTCTCCGGGAGCTGGACCGCACCCACGCACGCCGCCTCCGACGGTCGTGATTGCGCGTGGTGCCCCAGTGTTGCGCCGCCCAGCCGGTAGCCCATGCGGTCCGATTCGCCGAGGACGATGAAGGACTGTGAGGTGAACGCGACGACTTCGTCCTCCAACGCCGCGTCGGGCGGACCGCGAACCACGCGCACGATGTCGCCGTACGTGGGTCGCAGTTCCTCGGGAAGAACGAAGCCACCCCCTGGCCAGTCGGACGCGTCGTCCTCTCCGATAGGCAGGTAATCGCCGGTTCGCAGCGCGCGTCCCTGCATTCCGCCCAGACCCGTGGGGAGGTAGGTGGATCGGCTGCCCAGCACCGAGGGCACGACGATTCCGCCACGCACGTTCACATACGCGAATCGCCCGGCTGACACGCCGTCGACGCGCAGACGCGCTCCGGCGGTGGCAGCCGTCGCGCGATACGGCGCGACCGGCACGCCGTCGAGCAGCGCCGTCACCGACGCGCCTGTCAGGGCGAAGATGCACGGGCGCACGAATCGCAATTCGCCGCCGCCTAACGCCCACTCCAGCGCGGCCGCGTCGTCTGCGTTGCCCACGATCGCGTTTCCGAGTCTGAGCGCCCAGCGATCCATCGCCCCCGAGCGCGGCAGCCCCATCGAGAGGCGGTGTCGCCAGCCGAGATCCTGAACAGTGAGCAGAGCGGGGGCGCGCTCGACGACGATCATGATCCGGCGTCCATGAAGCGAACCCGGTCTCCCACCTGGAGTAGTGCCGAGGGTGAGCGAGCGGGATCAAACAGCGCGATCTCGGTCCGACCGATGAGATGCCACCCGCCTGGTGTGGCTGCTGGATACACGGCAGTCTGACTGCCTGCGATTGCCACTGACCCCGCGAGGACGCGCCGGCGGGGCTCCGCGCGCCGTGGCACCGCGAGCAGCGGATCCAGATCTCCCAGATAGGCGAAGCCCGGCACGAAGCCGACCAGATACACGTGGTACATCGGTGCGGCGTGCCGAGCGATCACCTCGGCGCGGTTCAAGCCGGTGCGCTCGGCGATCCACTCGAGATCGGCACCGTCGTACCGCACGGCGATGTGATGCTCCGTGCCGGCATCGTTTGCCGGTTCGGCGCCGGCGTCAGGGAGGACCCCTCGCAGTTGCTCCGCAAGCGCCTCGTAGCTCACGTGCAAGGGGTCGTAATACACGGTCACCGCCGCATACGCGGCGACGACCTCCTCGACGCCGGGTGGGTTCACAGCGCGGATCCGCTCGGCCAGCGCGCGCACGCGGTCGTGCAGGGGGCGCGACACCACGTCGCCCAGGGTAATGGTGATGGCGGCGTCACCGAGCGCCGCGACGCGTGGTACAGCGACGGGCGCGAGTGGCGCCGCCCCGGTCACGACGCGAAGGATTCGATCAGGATGCCGTCGCGCTCCAGCCGGTCGCGGATGGCGCGCAGGAGCCCGGCCGCTCCCGGCGTGTCGCCGTGCACGCATAACGAGTCCGCGTGCAACGCGATGTCGCCGCCGTCCACGGTTGTGACGCTATGCTCCTGCACGAGACGTGCGGCGCGCTCGGCGACTATTACGGCGTCCTGGACGATGGCCCCCGGATCGGAGCGCGGCACCAGGGAGCCATCGGCGCGATATCCGCGGTCCGCAAACGCTTCTCGGGCGCTGAGCAGCCCAGCGGCGCGTCCGGCGTCCACCAGAGCGCTGCCCGCGAGCCCGAGGAGGGCCACATTCGGTGCTACGGCGGCGATCGCGACGGCCACGGCCTGTGCCAGCGCCGGATCCCGCGCCGCCTGGTTGTACAGCGCCCCGTGTGGCTTGACGAAGCGCAGCTGGGCACCCGAGGCCGCGCACACCCCCGCCAGCGCACCGACCTGGTAGGCGACCTGCGCCGCCACCTCCTCGACCGGCACAGACAGCTCGCGTCGTCCGAAATGTTCGCGATCGAGATACGACGGGTGCGCACCGATCGCGACACCGAGGCGCGCCGCCGTCTCCACAAGAAAACGCATCCGCGCCGGCTCACCCGCGTGGAATCCGCATGCGATACTCGCGGACGAGACAAGCGCGAGCAGCTCCGCATCGGCACGGGCGCCGTCCGGATCGGGCGTTTCGCCCAGGTCGACATTCAGATCGATGGATGTCATGGCCGCCACATGCGTGCGTGAATCGCCGATCGTCGCGCCGTGAACGTGTCACCTTCGCACTCTGGGCGCAATTCCCGCGGATTGCGGCTCCGCCGCGGACACGCCATGTTCGGTCGCGTTCCAGTGATCGCAGGCGGCCGGCAGCGTGTCGGCACTCCTCGAACGTGGAGAACGGATGGCGAACGGGAGCGGATCTCGCGGAGTGTGGGCAGCGCTGCAAGGCAATATCGTGCTGCGCGTGTTCGCGTACTACGCCGTGCTCGCGGTCGCCGTGACGGTTGCGATGACCATGCTTCCGGTTGAGGTGGGACGCATGCTCACCCGCCGCGACGACATGCTTGTCACGGGCGGCTTGTTTTCCGCGCCGGGAGGCGCAGTCCAGTTCTCCGCGGTGCCGGGGATGTCCGCGGCGGCTGTGGCGATGCTCAGCGCGTTCGTGCTCGCGCTCCCGGTGGCGTGGATCTACGTCCTCACGCGGCAGAAGAAGGGCTATCGGCAATCCGTCGTGCAAACGCTCGTGATTCTGCCCGTCGTCGTTGCTGGCGTCGTCATGCTGGTGAAGAGCAGCCTCGCGCTCGCATTCAGTCTCGCGGGCATTGTCGCCGCGGTGCGATTCCGCAACACGCTGGAGGACAGCAAGGACGCCGTCTACATCTTCCTTGCGACCGGAATCGGACTCGCCGCGGGTGTCGATCTCGGCGTCGCGGCGATGCTGTCGGTGCTCTTCAACGCGATCATTCTGTTACTCTGGCATACTGACTTTGGGAGCTCGCCAGCCTCGCTCGAGGGGGGACGCGCGGAGCGCCAGCTTCAGCGCGCGCTCGCGATCGCCAATCGCACCGGAACGTTCGTGGCGAAGATGGATGATGAGGTACTCAAAAGCATGTCGCCGCAGCAACTGGACGCACTGTCGGATCGGGTGTGGCGCCGGCGGAAGCGCAGCGACGCCGATGGCGGCGAGGAGCTGGAGCGCCCCTCGTACGACACCCTGTTGCGCGTACGCACAAGCGACCCCGCAGCGGCACGCGTTGCTGTGGAGCCTCTCATCACGCCGCACGCGAGCCGGTGGGTGTTCGGACACGTGATCCACGAGAAGGACGGCATGCACGTCGTGGAATTCAGCGTACAGCGGCGCGCGGGTGTCTCGGAGGAGCAGTTGGCCGAGGCGGTGCGTGCGGCAGGGAGTGCGCTGGTGGAACGGGTCGAAGTTCGGTGAGCGCCCTCACCAGGGTGCCAAGCAGGGCGCTCGCATCGGTGACGCGGTGCGCACGGTGCTGCGCCCTGCTGGTCGTCCTGTGCGCGCCCGCCCCGATCGCCGCCCAGCAGGATACGACCGGTCGTCCACCGGCAGATTCGGTGCGGCGTCCCGCGCGACTCTTTCGTTCGGACAGCGTGCTCGAGATCACCCTGACCACGGATCTCCGTCCGCTGCTGCGTGACCGCGATACCGCGAGCACGCGGCGCCGCCCCGCGACGCTGGCGTGGAAGGAAGGTGACAGCACGATCACGGTGCCGGCGCAGCTGCGCACGCGCGGACACTTCCGGTTGACGTCCAGGACGTGCGGCTTCCCGCCGCTGAAATTGTATGTCGAGAAACCCAAGGTGCGCGGCAGCGTGTTTCAGGGGCAACAAGAGATGAAGCTCGTGACGCACTGCCAGCCGCACGACGAGTTCGCGCAGGGACTGCTGCAGGAGTACCTGATCTATCGCCTGTTCAACCTCGTCACGCCGTACAGTTTTCACGCGCGGTTGGTGCGCGTGACGTACGTAGACAACGGGCGCGCGGGCTCGACCGAGCGGCGCTTCGGCATCCTGCTGGAAGAACCGGAGGACATGGCGCGTCGGAACGGCGGCGTCGTACTGGCGCAGAAGGGCGCTGGGATCGGCGACGTGGATCCCTTTCAGATGGATGTCGTCGCGGTGATGCAGTATCTCATCGGCAACACCGATTATTCAGTAGGCGGACTGCATAACATCGTGCTTGTGCAGCACACGCCCACCTTCACGATCTACCCTGTTGCGTACGATTTTGACTGGAGCGGCCTGGTCAACGCGCGATACGCGACGCCCGCGCCCGTGCTGGGGATCGCCTCGGTGCGGGAGCGACTGTACCGCGGCCCATGCCGGAAGGGAGACGCGCTCGGACCGGTACTGGATCTGATGCGAGCGAAGCGCGCGGAGTTCTATGCGCTCTTTCGCGATCTCCCGGGGCTGGACCGCCGCACCACCCGAAGCGCGCACGACTACTTCGGCGAATTCTTCGATACGATCAATGACCGGCGGCGCGTGCGCCGGGAGCTGCTGGACCGGTGCCGAAGCGAGTTGCCGTAGCCCTCGATCCGACGTGCACGGCCTTGCGGCGTTGCTGGCGCATCGGCTACGTCATGTGACGTATCGCGCGAGTGTGCGACGCGCGTATCTTCGGCAGCGAGAAGGAGCTCTCCGGGCCGATCGTTCATCCCCCTTACCTGACCGAGGTATCCGATGCCGAGTTTCCGCCCGATTCAGCTGACGTTGCTCTGCGTCACCCTCGCACTGCCAGCGCTCGCGCGCGCGCAGGATGGTGTGGTCCGCGGCAGCGTGGTGGGAGCCGAGGACGCGCGCGGCATCGTCGCGGCACGCGTGCACGCGGTGGGCGACGCCGGACAACCAGCGGCGACGGCGGTAAGCGATGAACGCGGCGCGTTCGTCTTGCGCCTCGCGCCGGGGAGTTACCGCGTGTCGGTGACGCGCATCGGTTTCGAGCGCCGGGAGGTGCAAGGGGTGATCGTGCGCGCCGACGCGGAGACGTCTCTGGCCATCACGATGCGTGCGGCAGCGGCGGCCCTGTCTCGCGTGGTGGTGAGTGCATCGCGCGCACCCGAGAAGGTGCTGGATGCTCCCGCGTCGGTCTCGGTCATCGACCTGCGCACCATCGAAGAGCGTCCCAATCTGTCGGTGGCCGATCACCTGCGTTCGACGCCCGGCGTGGACGTCTCCACCGGCGGGCTGGTGCAGTCCAACATCGTGGCACGGGGCTTCAACAACGCCTTCTCGGGCACGCTCCTGACGCTGCAGGACAATCGCTTTGCGGGGGTGCCGTCGCTTCGCGTCAACGTGCCGTACCTCTTCACGGGCACCAACGAAGACGTGGAGCGTGTGGAAGTGTTGTTAGGTCCCGCGTCAGCGCTCTATGGCCCGAACAGCGCCAATGGTGTGCTGCATGTCATCACGAAGTCCCCGTTCACTTCGCAGGGGACGACCCTAACGATCGACGGTGGCGCGCGATCGCTGCTCCGGGGCTCGTTCCGCACAGCACAGCTCATCGGAACCAAGGCCGGCATCAAGCTGTCGGGTGAGTACTTCACGGCGCAGGAGTGGAAGTACGACGATCCGGGTGAGCCGGATGTATTCCCCGCCGCGGCACCTCCAGGACGCCGAGGCCTGCCTAACGTGCGGGACTTT
>JANNOC010000673.1:0-5097 GCA_031398865.1 Gemmatimonadota bacterium
GGCGCCCGCCCCACACCCGCGTCCGCCCCCCGCGCGCGTTCTCCACCCCCACAACCCGAGCGACCCCATGGGGGCCGGTGCGCCCACCGCCTGCGCGGACGCGCATCCGGATGCTCTGCTCATCTCCGCCCGCACGGGCGAGGGGGTGGATGTGCTGCTCGACGCCGTCAGTGCGCTGCTCCCCGAGAGTCCCTTTCTGCATCCCGACGACGAGATCAGTACGCAACCCGTCCGCTTCTTCGCGAGCGAGTTGATCCGGGAGACGGCACTCGAACAGCTGGATGACGAGGTCCCGTACAGCGTGGCGTGCGAGATCGAAGAGTTTCGCGAAGAGCGGTCGCCGGTGTACATTCGGGCAGTGATCCACGTCGAGCGTGAGAGCCAGAAAGGGATTCTGATCGGCGCGAAGGGCGCACGCATCCGTGAGATCGGACAGGCGGCGCGCGGCAAGATTGAATCGTTGCTCGGATCACCGGTGTATCTGGATCTGCATGTGAAGGTGCTGGCAAACTGGAGGCGGAACGCGAACGCGCTTCGTCGCTTCGGATACCAGGTCCCCAGGGAACACAGATCATGAGCCTCTCTCCGCAGCTTCTCGAAATCCTCGTGTGTCCCAAGTGCAAGGGGACACTCGACTATCGCGAGCGCGAGTCCAGTCTGGTGTGCCCGGCGTGCCAGCTGCGGTATCCCGTGCGCGATGACATCCCCGTCATGCTGATTGATGAGGCGACGCCGCTCTAGACGCGGAGCTGCCATGGGGTGGGCGATGGCGGCGCTGGCTGTGGCCGCCAGCACCACGCACGCCCAGGGAGACCTGGCCACCGAAGGGGGACTCTTCCTGCTTCTGCCCACCGGAGCGCGGGCGGTGGGTCTCGGACAGGCCGTGGTCGCGACTCGATCCGGAAGCGAGGCGGTGTGGTGGAATCCCGCGGCTCTCGCGATGCAGGAGAAACTCGAGGCCGCGATTCACCACTCCGAACCCTTCGTGGATACCAGTGGCGATGCGATCTCGATCGTCGTGCCGTCCGAGTTGCTGGGCGTGCTGGCCGCGTCGGTCAACATTCTGAACTTCGGCGAGCAGGCCGCCCTCGATGAGAATGGAAACCGCACGGGCACCATCATTCCGCGCAATATCGTGTACGCGGCGTCTTATGCGACGACGCTCAATGCTCGCCTGAACGCGGGGATCAGTTACAAGATCGTGCAGCTTCGCGTGGACTGCTCCGGGTCCTGCCCCGACATTCCGACGTTCGTCGGATCCACGAGCGCGCTCGACGTCGGAGCGCAGCTCGATCTGCGGCGCTTCATTCCGGTGACGCTCGGCGCCGCCGTCCGGAACGTCGGCTTGCGCCTGCAGGTGAACGACGAGGAACAGGCCGATCCGCTCCCGACGCGTCTCCAGGTCGGCGCGATGTATCGCGTCGAAGCCGTGACTCGCGAGGCCGACGAGCTGGGACTCGACCTGAGCGGGGACCTGGTTGGTGACCTGGGGTTCTCGGCACCGGCCGCACGCGTGGGCGCGGATCTCTCGTGGGAGCGCAAGGTTTTCCTGCGCGGCGGCTATCGCTTCGACGCCGCCGAATCGAGCGGCGCGTCCATCGGGTTTGGCCTGGTCGCCGGCAGTCTCGTCGTGGACATCGCTCGCGTCTTCGACACGCTCTCGCAAGGCACGGGCGAGTCGCCGACGTACCTCTCCCTGCGGTATCTGTTTTGAGTCGGATCGGCCGCGCGGCGGGGGCCTGCTGTTGTGGTGCGCTCACGTGCCTGCTGCCGTTGGCACTACCGGCGCAGCAGCTGGCGGAGGAGCGTCGTGCTGCCGAGCCGACGCGGGCGCCGGTGCACGCATGGTCGCATGACGCGCCCGCGTCGCGCGCACGCACCGCGGGAAGCGTTAGGCAGGCGCGCGGCTCGCTGTGGTGGACGCCGCTCGCCTCCGCGGTAATTCCGGGGAGCGGCCAGGCGCGGTTGTCCCAGGACCGCTTCGTCGCCTACCTGGCGTTGGAGGGGTATGCCTGGGCGCGATACGGGGTTGACCTGCGTGAAGGCCGGCGGCAGCGCAATCGCTACCGTGCGCTCGCGCGCGATGTCGCACGCGCCGCGTTTCCCGGATCCAAGCCATCCGGAAATTTCGACTACTACGAACGCATGGAGCACTTCGTCGAAAGCGGTGTGTTCGATCTCGATCCGGGCGGTGTTCTGCAGCCCGAAGTGGACACCGCCACCTACAATGGCTCGCTCTGGCTGCTCGCGCGACGAACGTTCTGGGAGAATCCGGACCTGCCGCCGCCGCCGGAATCACCGCGCTATCGTCAGGCCATCGAGCTGTATACGGCGCGAGCCGCGACGCCAGACTTTCAGTGGTCTTGGCGCAACGCGCAGCTCGAGCATGACGTCTTTCGCCGCACCATTGACCTGAGCAACGAAGCCATCCGCCGCTCGATTCTGGACCTCAGCGTCGTCCTGGCGAACCATGCCCTCAGCACGGTGGACGCGTTCATCACGCTGCGGTTGCGCCAACGCACGGAGCCCACGCACGGATACCGCGCCGAGATTGGCATTCCGTGGGCGCCCTTCGGACATCCCAACACGCCGCGCGCGCCCTCGGCATCCAGGTGAAATACCTGTACTGGCTGCTCGTCCTCGCGCCGATTGCCGTGGTCGCCGAGCACATGCATGCGTCGCCGCTCGTCGTCTTCGCGCTCAGCGCTGCGGCCATCATCCCCTTATCGGGGGTTCCTGGGTCACGCGACAGAGGAACTTGCCGGGCACACCGGGCCGACGATCGGCGGACTGTTGAACGCCACGCTGGGCAATCTCGCCGAGTTGATCATTGCGACGCTCGCCCTGCGCGCCGGTCTGCTCGATCTCGTCAAGGCGTCGATTACGGGCTCGATACTCGGCAATCTGCTGCTCGTGCTTGGAGCCGCCCTGCTGGCGGGCGGCCTCAAGTTCAAGAAGCAGACGTTCAATCCGCATCTTGCCGGCGTCAGCGTGTCGCTCTTGGTGATTTCAGTGATCGGCCTCGTCGTGCCCGCGCTCTTTCACGCGTCGCACCCCGATCCGCTGCGGGTGCAGACAGTGCGCATGTCGGAGTATGTCGCGGCGCTGCTGATCGTGGGCTATGGACTGTCGCTGCTGTACTCGATGGGTACGCATCGCGCGGTATTCGGCGAAGGCGGCGACATCGCGGGGGGCGAGACGACGCCCAACTGGTCGCTGAAGAAATCCATCATCGTACTGATCGGCGCCGCCGCCGCGATTGGCTGGCTTTCCGAGATGCTGGTCGGATCCACCGAGGAAGCGGTGAAGTCGATCGGGCTGTCGCAATTTTTTGTGGGCCTCATCCTCGTTCCGATCATCGGCAATGCCGCGGAGCACAGCTCAGCGGTGCTGATGGCGATGAAGAATCGCATGGACCTCGCCGTGTCCATTGCGGTGGGTTCCAGCATTCAGGTCGCGCTGCTCATCGCGCCGCTGCTGGTGTTCTTCGGTGTGGCGATGGGACAACCGATGGATCTGGCCTTCTCCACGATGGAGGTCGCGAGTATCGGTCTCGCGGTGGGGATCGCGACGGTCGTCGTCCTGGACGCGGAGTCCAACTGGCTGGAAGGCGCGTTTCTTCTGCTGGCGTACGCGATCCTCGCTGTCGCGTTCTTCTTTTTCTGAGATCGCGTATCGCAAGCTCCGATCACGTCACGGTTTGACTTCGATTCTGGCGACCGGTATCTTGGCCCGAACCCGCATGCCGACTTCGTGATTCAAACCGCCGCCATCGTCCTGAGCCCCGACGGACATCCGACGCCTCACTCGTTGCGCGCCTGGCTCGAGGAGCGTTCGCTCTCCATCGTCGTGCTGGCCACGGTTGACGAGGTGATGGCGATGGCGTTGCGCGGTCGGCCGCGGATGGTGGTGTTCGATGCGCGTAACCATCCCGTTCCATCGCTCAAGGGATGCGAGCGATTGAAGGCGGACTCGTACACGGGCGTCGTTCCCGCGGTCATCCTGTGCCGGGACGCGGACGAGGCGTTTGGTGCGGCGTTCGACGCGGGCGCGGACGAGGTTGTGCGTGAGGGAATGACGGCCAAGGAGTTGCGGCCGCGACTGGACGCGTTGCTGCGTCGCTCCGACCGCGACACGAACGTGCATCCGTCCACGCGCCTTCCCGGCACCGTCGAGATCGAGGCGGAGATCGGGCGCAGGCTCCCGTTGCCGGACCTGTTCGCGGTGTGTTACGCCGATCTGGATCACTTCAAGGAGTTCAACGATCGCTACAGCTACTACGACGGCGATCGCGTCATTCGCATTCTCGCCAAGATCCTGCACGATGTCGTGAAGGGAACCTGTGGCGAGAACGGCTTCGTCGGCCACATCGGCGGCGACGATTTCATCTTCATCATTCCGCATGCGCTCATCACCGAGATCTGCGCCGAGATCGTCGGCATCTTCGATTTGCTGGCCCCCTTTCAGTATTCGGAGCAGGATCGCCGGGCGACGTATTTCTTCGGCAAGGATCGTCGCGGCCAGTTGCACCGCGTCCCGTTGATGACGGTGTCCATCGGCGTGGTCACGAACGAGCGCCGGCACTTCACGCACCCGGCGCAGGTCAGTGAGCTGGCCACGGAAATGAAGAGCTATGCGAAGACGCTGGTTGGGTCGGTCTTCACCGTGGACCGGCGCCAGGACCCGTCGTCCGAAACAGAATCGTCCACGCCACGCCCTGACGCGCTCGGAGTTGGAGAGAGCCCATGAACGTTTCCTGTCCGGAATGCCGCTCCGTATTCCGCGTGGACCCCGCCAAACTGCCCCCCGTTGGCGTCCGAGCTCGCTGCTCCGTGTGCGGTGGCGTGATCTCGATCGCGGCGAGCGGCGCGCCTAACGACGACTTCGCACAGCTGGCGAGCGGGGCACGCACGGGCGCGGTGGGATCGCCGTCGGCGCGGCCACCCACCGCGGCGCCCCGGCCACCCACCGCGGCGCCCCGGCTCGCGATGCCGACACCGCCGCGTGTGGCGCCGGTGTCAGGCGCGGCGATGCCACGGCCCGCGATGCCGACACCGCCGCGTGTGGCGTCCGTCCCGGGTGGTGGTGGTACTCGAC
>JANNOC010000678.1:0-9910 GCA_031398865.1 Gemmatimonadota bacterium
CGAACGAGTCCGAGATTCCCATCACTTCGCCCGTGGAGCGCATTTCCGGTCCCAGGATCGGATCGAATTCCCGGAACTTCGTGAAGGGAAACACCGCCTCCTTCACGGCAACGAATCCAGGCACGATTTCCTCCGTGAAGCCGATGTCGTCGAGCTTCTCGCCGACCATGACGCGCGCCGCGATGGACGCGAGCGAGACCCCGATGATCTTGGAGACGAAGGGAATCGTGCGGCTGGCTCGGGGATTTACCTCCAGCACATACACCGTACCGTTCTTGATCGCGTATTGCACATTGATCAGCCCAACCACCCCCAGCGCCAGCGCGAAGGCGACCGTATGCGCGCGCATCTGTTCGAGATCGCGTTCCCCGATCAGATAGGGCGGCAGCACGCACGCGGAGTCGCCGGAGTGAATGCCGGCGTCCTCGATGTGCTGCATGACCCCTCCGATCACGACGCGTTCGCCGTCACAGATCGCATCCACATCCGCTTCGAATGCGTCCTCCAGGAAGCTGTCCACCAGCACGGGACGATCTTCCGACACGCGAACCGCCCGATCGAAATACTCGCGCAGCGTTTCTTCGTCGTACACGATTTCCATCGCCCGTCCGCCCAGCACGTATGACGGCCGCACCAGCACCGGGTAGCCGATGCGTGTGGCAATCTCGACGGCCTCCGCGACGCTCGTCGCCGTGCCACTGGGCGGCTGCGCCACACCCAGCCCGCGTGCAATCGCCTCGAACCGGCGACGATCTTCCGCGATGTCAATCGAATCGGGAGACGTGCCCAGGATGCGAACACCGGCGCGCTCCAGTCCGCGCGTGAGCTTCAGCGGCGTCTGCCCCCCCAGCTGCACGATGACGCCCTCGGGCTGCTCGCGATGCACGATCTCGAGGACATCCTCCAGCGTGAGCGCTTCGAAATACAGCTTATCCGAAATGTCGAAGTCGGTGGAGACCGTCTCGGGATTGGAGTTGATCATGATCGTTTCGATACCGCGATCGCGTAACGCGAGCGCGGCACGAACGCAGCAGTAGTCGAACTCGACGCCCTGTCCGATCCGGTTCGGCCCGCTGCCGAGGATGACCACAGATCGGCGTCCCGTCCGCGGCGCCTCGCTTTCCTCGTCATAGCAGCTGTAGAGGTAGGGCGTCGCGGAAGGAAACTCACCCGCGCAGGTGTCCACCATCTTGTACGCGGGACGAATGCCGAGCGCCCAGCGGCGTTCGCGCAGCGTGAGTTCATCCTCGTCCCGCAGCTCCGCGAGCTGGGCGTCGGAGAAGCCCAACCGCTTCATCCGGCGCAGTGCCGCGGCATCGACCGTCGCGAGGGCGGTGTAGGCGCGCTCCGCCTGCACGAGTTCCTCGAGCTGGCTCAGGAACCAGGCGTCGATGTTGGTGAGGGTCTGCACGTCGCCGACGCTCAGCCCCGCGAGAAAGGCGCGCTTGATCTGGAAGACCCGCTCCGGCGTCGGCTGCCGCAGGGCGCCGCGCAACGCCTCGATGGTGTCGTCAGGCAGGCGGTCGTCCACCGGGCGCGTGCCGATGGCCCAGCCAGGACGCCCGATCTCCAGCGCACGAAGTCCCTTCTGAAAGGCTTCCTTGAACGTGCGCCCGATCGCCATGGACTCCCCCACCGACTTCATCTGCGTCGTGAGGATGGGATTGGCCGACGGGAATTTCTCGAAGGCAAACCGCGGGCACTTCACGACGACGTAGTCCAGGACCGGCTCGAACGACGCGGGCGTCGTTTTCGTGATGTCATTGGGGATCTCGTCCAGCCGGTATCCGACGGCCAGCTTTGTCCCGATGCGCGCGATGGGGAAGCCCGTCGCCTTGGACGCGACGGCGGAAGAGCGCGACACGCGGGGATTCATCTCGATCACCAGCATCTCCCCGTCGCGCGGATTGATCGCGAACTGGATGTTGCACCCACCGGCCTCGACGCCGATCTCGCGAATCACCGCGACGGCCGCGTCGCGCATCGTCTGATATTCGCGGTCGGTCAACGTCATCGCGGGGGCGACTGTAATGGAGTCCCCCGTGTGCACCCCCATCGGATCGACGTTCTCGATGGAGCAGACGATCACGACGTTGTCGGCGTAGTCGCGCATCACCTCGAGCTCGAATTCCTTCCACCCGATGACGCTGCGCTCGATGAGCACCTGCGTCGTCGGCGATTCCGCGAGCCCACGCCGCACGATGGCCTCGTACTCTTCGCGGTTGTACGCAATGCCGCCCCCCGAGCCGCCGAGCGTGAACGACGGACGAATGATGGCGGGAAAGCCGATGAAGTCCGCAATCGCGATCGCCTCGTTCCAGCTGTGCGCAATGCGCCCCACCGGCGTCGCGAGACCGATGCGCTGCATGGCCTCGCTGAACTGCTTGCGATCCTCAGCCAGCGCGATGGCGCGAGCGTTCGCGCCGATGAGCTCCACCCCGTACCGCTCCAGCACGCCGCGCTGCGCCAGATCGAGCGCCACGTTCAAGGCGGTCTGTCCCCCCATGGTCGGGAGCAAGGCGTCGGGGCGCTCCTTCTCGATCACCAGCTCGACATAGGCCGGCGTCACCGGCTCGATGTACGTGGCGTCGGCGAACTCGGCGTCCGTCATGATCGTGGCCGGATTGGAGTTCACCAGCACGACATGGAAGCCTTCCTCCTTGAGCGCCTTCGCCGCCTGCGTGCCCGAGTAGTCGAACTCCGCGCCCTGCCCGATGACGATCGGTCCGGACCCGATGACGAGAATACGTTTGAGGTCAGTGCGTCGCGGCATGGATCAGGTCGTCGAGAATGTCATCCAGCGTGAACGCAGGGGACCATCCAGTCGCGGCCCGGAGCTTGTGATTGTCGCCAACCATGACCGGCACTTCATTCGGACGGACCAGCGCCGGATCGACGCGCAGCGGAACGGAGACACCGGTGCGCGCCAGCACGCGCTCGGCGATCGTGGCCGCCCGAATGCCCGTGCCGCTGCAGACATTGTATGCCTCTCCCGGCGTGGCGTCAGTTGCGAGCGCGAGATACGCCCGCACGACATCCTTCACGTGAAGATAATCGCGCACCGTGTCTGTGTTGCCTATCGGCAGCGGCGTCGGCGACGGCGCTCCACGCCGCTCGAGCGCGCGCGCGACAAGTGACGGAAGCAGAAAGGGCGGTCGCTGCCCAGCCCCGCTGTGATTGAAGCTCCGGACCGCGACCACGCGCACGCCGTCGCCCCGGAATGCTTCCAGTGCGATTACCTCCTGCGCGGCTTTGGTCGCCGCGTACACCGTTTGCGGTCGCTGCGCCGCCGCCTCCCCCACGGGGAATGCACCCGCCTCCTGCCGGCCGTACTGCTCCGCGCTGCCGACCACCAGCACCACGGGATCCAACGTCCCCGCGCGCTTGCGCGGGCGGACCTCGCCAAGGAGTCGGGCGGCGCCGAGCACGTTGATCTCGCAGGCGATTCCGGGGTCCGCCGCGGCCGCGGGCACCGATGCGATGCCGGCGAGATGAAAAATCACGTCCGGGCGCGCAACGTCCAGAGCGTTGCGAATGTGGACCGGATCCCGGATGTCGCCCACGAGCCACCGAATGCCATCGCTGCCGTCCGCACCCCCGGGCGGCGGGAGCACCGCGCTCTCGATCGCGGTGCCATACACCTCCCAATCCGATGCACGCAGGGCGCGGGCAAGCCAGCCACCGACGAACCCGGCCGCACCCGTCACCAGCGCGCGCATCGCGCTACCGCTGGGTGCGATGGCGCGCGAGATCCGCTTCCACCATCATCTCGATCAACCGCTCGAATTTTACCGAGGGCTCCCATCCGAGTTCTGCTTTCGCCTTGGCCGGGTCGGCCACCAACAAGTCGACTTCCGCGGGACGGAAGAACTTTTCGTCCTGCACCACATAGTCGCGATAGTCCAACCCCACCACGCGGAAGGCGTTGTCGCACAGTTGCCGCACGGACCACGTCTCTCCCGTCCCGACGACGAAATCGCCAGGCTCGTCCTGCTGGAGCATACGCCACATCGCGTCGACGTAGTCACCCGCGTATCCCCAATCGCGCCGCGCCTCCAGATTACCAAGCCGCACGTCCGTTTGCGTGCCCAGCTTGATGCGCGCCACCGCGTCGGTCACCTTGCGCGTGACGAACTCCAGGCCGCGCCGCGGACTTTCGTGGTTGAACAGGATGCCGGACACGGCATACAGCCCGAAGCTTTCGCGATAGTTGACCGTGATCCAATGGCCGTAGACTTTGGCGACGCCGTACGGGCTGCGCGGGTAGTACGGCGTGGATTCACGCTGCGGCGTTTCGACCACTTGTCCGAACATCTCACTGGAGCTGGCCTGGTAGAAGCGCGCGCGGGGCGCCGTTTTCCGCATCGCCTCCAGCATGCGCGTGACACCGAGCGCCGTGAACTCCCCGGTCAACACAGGCTGCGTCCACGATGTCTGCACGAAGCTCTGCGCCGCGAGATTGTAGATTTCGTCCGGGCGGCACGCTTCCATCGCGTCCACCAGGGAATGCTGGTCGAGCAGATCCGCGGAAAGTAGCTCGACCTTGTCAATGAGATGCGCAATTCGCTCGTAGGGGGTCGTCGAGCTGCGCCGCACGACACCAACCACTCGATATCCCTTCGTGAGCAGCAGCTCGGCGAGATAGGAGCCATCCTGGCCGGTAATGCCGGTAATGAGCGCGGTGCGGGTATGGGACACGGGACGATAGTGAGGAGAAGTGGAGTTGGCGTGCAATCCGCGCATCCTGCAGCGAGCGACGCGCGGCGCCGCGTGACGTGAAAAAGGGGAGCCTGACCGCGCTCCCCTTCGTGCATTCAGACTCGAGCGCGGCGCCTACGCAACCTGCGATCCGCGCGGAGCACGTTGGACCTTGCCCGCGGCCAGACAGCGCGTACACACCCGGACTTTGGTCGTCACGCCGTCTACCCGCACGCGCGCGACCTGAAGATTGGGCTTCCACACCCGGCGCGTCTTGTTGTTCGCGTGCGAGACATTGTTGCCGAACGCCACGCCCTTGTCGCACACAAAGCAGCGACTACGATTGATGGCCATCGTCAGCTCTCGATCAGTTCGATGCGCGCCATCTCGGCGCCGTCACCCTTGCGGTGGCCGGTCTTGAGAATGCGCGTGTACCCGCCGGCCCGCGTCGCGAACTTGGGACCGATCTCCTGGAACAGCTTGTCGGCCGCTGCGCGCTTCTGCACGTGCCGCCCCGCGAGCCGGCGCGCGTGCAGCGTCCCCGTCTTCGCCTTCGTGATGAGCTTCTCGACGAAGGGGCGCAGTTCCTTGGCCTTCGCCTCGGTCGTCACAATCGCGCCACTCTCGATGAGCGACGTGGCGAGGTTGCGCATGAGCGCCAGTTTCTGCTCGCTGGTGCGGCGGAGCTGCCGTCCTGCCTTGCGATGCCGCATGGTTTCCTACTCCTCGTCGTCTTCGTCGTCGGGGGCGTTGGCCGCGGCGCGGCTGGGGGGCGTTCCCCAATCGGAGATGCGCAGGCCCTCACCGTTCTCGTCGTACCGCATCCCGAAATTCAATCCCTCACGCTCGAGCAGATCGGCGATCTCCTGGAGCGACTTCTTCCCGAAGTTCTTGACCTGCAGAATCTGGGTCTCGGTCTGCCGGACCAGATCGCCCAGCGTTCGGATGTTGGAATTCTTGAGCGAGTTCACCGAGCGGACCGAGAGTTCGAGGTCGTCGATGGGCGTGCGCAGGAGCAGCGCCAGTCGCGCCGCGTCACCGCTGGATATCTCGCCGCCGCCGACGGCGGCGGAGACGTGCGATCCGAAGCCCGCGAAGAACTGAAAATGCGTCTGCGCGAGCGCGGCAGCGTAGCTCACCGCTTCTTCGGGCGACAGCGTGCCGTTGGTCTCGACGGTCAGCGTCAACCGGTCATAGTCCGTTCGCTGGCCCACACGGGTTTCCGCGACGGAGAAGTTGGCACGGCGCACCGGATTGTAGATCGAATCGATGCGCACCAGATCCACGGGAAGTCCGCGATCCAGCACGTGCTGGTCACTTTCGACATAGCCGCGCCCTTTCTTCACGTACAGCTCGACATTGATGTCGCGGTCGTCCTGCAGTGTGAAGAGGTGGTGTCTGGGATTCACCACCCGGACGCCGCCCTGATCCTCGATGTCGCCCGCCGTCACCGGCCCGGATTCGGACTTGGTGATGCGCAGGATGATGTCATCCACATCGTCCGCGAGGGTCAGCGTGAGCGTCTTCAGATTCCCGATGATCTGGTGCACGTCCTCGACGACACCGGGAATGGTCTGATGCTCGTGCAACACGCCATCAATGCGAAAGCCCCACACCGCCGACCCGCGAAGGGACGAGAGCAGCATGCGCCGCATCGCATTTCCGAGCGTGTGACCGAAGCCGCGTTCGAGCGGCTGCAAGCGGAATTCCGCGATGTTGGGATTGTCCTCGCGCTTGGTCGCTTCGACAAGCTGCGGACGGACGAGACCACTGAGATCGATTGCTTGTACCATGTTCCTTGATTTCCTCTGGTGTCCGGCCGATGCGGTCGCATCGGTCACGCCTTGCCCCGCCCCTAACGCGCGGCAAGCTCGTACGGGAGTTAGGGTCCCGGACTGTGCTACTTCGAGTACAACTCCACGACCAGCTGTTCCTGCGCCGCGATCGGGATGTTCGGACGCGTGGGGCGCTCGAGCACACGGCCGCTGTACGTCTCGCGGTCCACGGCGATCCACGACAGCGGCGCGCCGCGCGCGGACTGATCCATGGCGACCATCACCGATGCTTGCTCGCGCGACTTCAGGCGCACGCGCACTTCCTCACCGGGCTGCACGAGATAGCTGGGGATATCGACGGACTTGGCACCCACTTCCACGTGACGATGACGAATGAGCTGGCGCGCAGCCTTGCGACTCGCGGCGAACCCCATGCGATACACGATGTTGTCGAGACGGCTTTCGAGCGCGGCCAGCAGATTGTGACCGGTGATCCCGGGCAACGAGGCGACGCGCTCGAACGTGTTGCGGAACTGTCGCTCACTCACACCGTAGATGCGCTTGATCTTTTGCTTCTCGCGCAGCTGCTTCGCGTACTCCGACGTCTTGCGGCGGCGTGCCGTGCTCTGCCCATGCTGGCCAGGCGCATACGGCCGGCGCTCGACGGGACACTTCTCCGTGAAGCACTTGGTGCCCTTGAGGAACAGCTTCGTGCCTTCTCGCCGGCACTGCCGGCAACTCGGTCCAGTGTACCGCATCGGTCAGACCCTCCGCCGCTTGGGCGGACGGCAGCCGTTGTGCGGAATCGGTGTCACGTCCTTGATGGACTTGACCTGCAGGCCGGCGGCCGCCAAGGCTTGAATCGCGGACTCGCGCCCGCTCCCGGGACCCTGCACGCGCACGTGCACGCGACGCACGCCGAGCGTCATCGCTTCGCGGCCCGCCTGCTCTGCCGCGACCGTCGCGGCGAAGGGCGTGGACTTCTTGGAACCCTTGAAGCCGGCCTTGCCCGACGAGCCCCACGATACCGTGTTGCCGTGCGTATCGGTGATAGTGATCATCGTGTTGTTGAAGGTCGCGTTCACGTGAGCGATGCCTTCCGCCTCGATGATGCGCTTTGTCTTTTTCGCTGTCGCCATAGGACTACTTGGTTACCTTCTTCTTGCCTGCGATCGCGCGGCGCGGCCCCTTCTTCGTGCGGGCGTTCGTGTGCGTTCTCTGGCCCCGGACGGGAAGACCACGGCGATGGCGAATGCCGCGGTAGGACCCGATGTCCATCAATCGCTTGATGTTCATCGCCACCTCGGTGCGCAGCGCACCTTCGACGCGGTAATCCTTCTCGATCGCCTGGCGCAGGCGGTTGACATCGGCGTCGCTCAGGTCTTTCACGCGGAGCTCGCTCTTCACACCAGTCGCCGCGAGGATGCGGCGCGCAACCGCACGACCGATTCCAAAGATGTACGTCAGCCCGATCTCGACCTTTTTCTCACGCGGGAGATCAACGCCAGCAATACGTGCCATGGACTCAGCCCTGCCGCTGCTTGTGCTTCGGATTGCGCTTGCAGATAATGCGAGTCACGCCGTCGCGCTTGACGACTTTGCAGTGCTCACACATCGGCTTCACGCTGCTGCGAACTTTCACACGCGCTCCAATAGAAATAGAGGACTTGCCGAAACAGTCCATTTTCGGCCAAGACCTGAACAGTAAATGGCTTGGATGGTCCACGCAAGCCCGTGGGCTTGACTTTCCGGAGAGGTTGACGTGTACGCGGGATCCGACGCCTACTTCCGACTCTGGACGGCGAGGCTCGCGTGAACTTCTCGCATGATCGCCGCGGGCGCCGAGGCGCCGGTTACCGCCCGGCCGAGGACGATATATCGCGCTCCGAGCGACGCCGCGACGCGCGGTGTCACGATGCGCGCCTGATCGTGCGCATCGCCCTGGGCCAGGCGAATACCGGGCACGAGCAGCTGCAGTGTGTCGCCAAACTTAGCGCGCACCGCCGCGGCCTCGTGCCCGCTGCACACGACCCCATGGGCTTGTGCCTCGCGCGCGA
Source organism: Gemmatimonadota bacterium (assembly GCA_031398865.1). Taxonomy (GTDB): domain Bacteria; phylum Gemmatimonadota; class Gemmatimonadetes; order Gemmatimonadales; family Gemmatimonadaceae; genus JANNOC01. The sequence goes on from JANNOC010000678.1 coordinate 8,531, forward strand.
TGCCGGCGAGGCGCAGCACCTCGGCGCCGACCTCGAGGGTCTTCGGATCGCGTCCTGCCGACGCCGCGAACGCCGGCGCGTCGAGCGACGTCAGCACGGTGACCGCGAGGACACCGCACGTCTCGCCGGCACCCTCGACCGCGGCTCGTACCATCGCGACGCCGCCGACGGCGTGCACCGTCAGCAGACGCGCTCCCAGCGTTGCCGCGCTACGTGCCGCGCCGCGAACGGTATTGGGAATGTCGTGTAGCTTGAGGTCCAGGAACACCTCGCATCCACTAGCACGGATCGCTCGCACGGCATCCGGTCCCGCGGCGGTAAAGAGCTCGCTGCCCACCTTGTAAAAGCGACAACTCTCGCCGAGCGTATCGACGAGGCGCAGCGCGTCCTGCATCGTGGGAACATCGAGCGCGACGATCGGGATTACACTGCTCATGGCACCGGCGCCGCCAAGGAGCGGATCGCGGGCCACTGCAGCGTGCCGACCGCGTCGGCAATGCGCGCGACGCCTTCGGCACGACACCACCGCTCGAGGTCTCGAATGATTCGCTCCGGCGCACGCGGGTCGCGCAGCGCGGCGGTGCCGACGCCAACCAGCGAGGCGCCGGCCATCATGTACTGCAACGCGTCAGATGCCGATGCGACGCCGCCGATCCCCAGAATCGGAAGCGCGATGGCCTGGCGCACTCTCCATGTCGCGAGCACGCCGACTGGCAGGAGCGCGCCACCGCTCACGCCTCCGCCACCAAATCCCAGCGCAGGGCGGCGGCGCTGCACGTCGATCACGAGTCCCGGCATCGTGTTGACCAACGTAATGGCGTCCGCGCCGGCGTCCGTTGCGATGCGCGCGGCACGTACGAGATCCGCCAGCGAGGGGGAGAGTTTCACGAACAGCGGGCGGCGAGTCAGGCGGCGTATTCGGGACACCAACCCGGCGAGGACCGCAGCATCGGATCCGAATTCCACGCCGCCCGCTTCGACATTCGGGCAGCTCACGTTGAGCTCGAACCCATCCGCACCATCGGCGCCGTCGAGCGAGCCCACGACCGACGCGAACTCGTCAATCGTATTGCCAACGACATTGACAAGAACGCGCACGGCCGGGCATGTCGCGACGAGCCACGGCAGATGGATGGTGCGGACCGCCTCCACACCAGGGTTGGCGAGACCCACGGCGTTCAGCATGCCAGCGCGAAACTCCGTGACGCGCGGCGCCGGCGCGCCGGCGCGTGGCTCGACACTCACGGCCTTCGTCGCCAGCCCGCCGACGCGCGACAGATCCATCACCTCCGCGAGCTCGCGTCCATAGCCGGCCGTTCCCGCGGCAAGGACGACGGGATTCTGGAAGAACAGTCCGCACACGGTCGTCGAGACCGGCGA
>JANNOC010000692.1:0-3091 GCA_031398865.1 Gemmatimonadota bacterium
GCAGGCCGTGCGTGACGTCGTGCTCAAGTTTTACGATCGGCAGGTTACGGCGATCATCGGTCCATCGGGGTGCGGCAAGTCCACGCTGCTGCGCTGCCTCAATCGCATGCATGAGACGGTGCCGACCGCCCGCGTCGAGGGCGTCGTCACGCTCAAGGGCCAGGACATCTATGCGAAAGGCGTGAACGCCATTGCCGTGCGCAAGCTCGTCGGCATGGTATTCCAGCGGCCGACGCCCTTCCCGACCATGTCGGTACGCGACAACGTCTGCGCGGGGTTGAAGATCCTGGGCAAGTCGCACTCGCGCGCCGAGGAGGACGAGATCGTCGAGCGCGCACTGCGCCAGGCGGCGCTGTGGGACGAGGTGAAAGACCGGCTGCGCACGAGCGCCGTCGGGATTTCCGGGGGTCAGCAGCAGCGGCTCTGCATCGCCCGGGCCCTGGCGACGAAACCCGTTGTTCTCCTGCTCGATGAGCCCACCGCGTCACTCGATCCCATGAGCACGCAAAAGGTCGAAGAACTCGTGTATCACTTGCGCAAGGCGATGACCGTCGTGATCGTGACGCATAACATGCAGCAGGCGGCGCGCGTCTCCGATCGCACGGCCTTCTTGCTCGGCGGCCTTCTTGCTCGGCGGGGAGCTGGTGGAAGTCGCGCCAACAACGGACCTGTTCACCAATCCCGCCGACCCGCGGACGGAAGCCTACATCACCGGGCGCTTCGGATGACCACCAGCGCCCGCCGCGCCGCGATGCCGGCAAATACGCCCGCCACTCCGGACAGCACGCAGCCGCACCCCGGTTCCGTGGCTGCGAAGAAATTCTCTTTCTGGTATGGAGAGGCGCAGGCGTTGTTCGACATTGATCTGATCATTCCGCCGCGCGCGATCACAGCGCTCATTGGACCATCCGGATGCGGCAAGTCCACCTTTCTCCGCTCGATCAATCGCCTCAACGAGCTGATTCCCGGCGTGCGCAAGAGCGGCGTGATCGAGCTGGATGGCGAGGATATTTACCGCGCCGACATGGACCAGACCGCGCTGAGACAGCGCATCGGGATGGTGTTTCAGCGCTGGAATCCCTTTCCCAAATCGATCTACGACAACGTCGCCTACGGTCCACGCATCAACGGACTCGCCCGCGGAACGGAGCTGGACGAAGTGGTGGAATCCTCCCTCGTGCGCGCGGCGCTCTGGGACGAAGTCAAGGATCGTCTGCGCCAGAGCGCGCTCGGTCTCTCCGGCGGACAGCAACAGCGCCTGTGCATCGCGCGCGCTCTCGCCAACGAGCCCGAAGTGTTGCTGCTCGACGAGCCGGCCAGCGCGCTGGATCCCATCGCCACGCAGAAGATCGAGGAGTTACTTTACGAATTGCGTACCGAGCTGACGATCGTCATCGTCACTCACAACCTGCAACAGGCCGCACGCGTCTCCGACTTCACGGCATTCTTCTATCTGGGACGCCTTGTGGAGGTGGACGCGACCGAGCGCATGTTCACGCGCCCGCGCGAAGAGCAGACCGAAGCCTACATTACCGGGAGATTCGGATGATGCCCGCGGAAGCAACGACACACAGTTTTCGACATTTTCACGACCAGCTCGCCGAGTTGAAGCAGCGACTCCTCGACATGTCGGAGAAGGCCGAGGCGCTTATTGATGTTGCTGTGGATTCACTCCTCGCCCGGGACAAGGACCAGGCGGAGGCGGTGCTGGACGGCGATGTCGAAATAGATGCGCTCGAGGTCGAGATCGAGCAGCTCGCGATCTCGCTGCTCGCATTGCAACAGCCCATGGCGCGCGATCTTCGCTTCATCGTCAGTGCCATCAAGGTCTCCAGTGATCTCGAGCGCGTCGGCGATCACGCAGTCAACATTGCGCAGTCCGCGCTGCGACTCATCTCGAGCCGCGCCGCCATCACGCCCGATCCCGAAATCGAGGACATGGCACGCCGCGCCCGGAAGATGCTCAGCGATGCACTGGACGCCTTCATCCGTGCCGACGGCGCGCTCGGACGCGAAGTGTGCCGCGCGGACGATCAGGTCGACGCGCTGCATGACTCCGTCTTCCGGATCCTGTTGACACACATGATGGCTGACGCGCGCACCATCAATCCGGCGCTGGAACTTCTGCTCGTCAGTCGCAACCTCGAACGCGTGGCCGACCTCGCCACCAACATCGGCGAGGACGCCGTGTATCTGGCGGAGGGCAAACAGATCAAGCATCACTACGAGGAGCTCGAAGCGAAGACGCCGAGCACCCGATAGCGGCTATCGGCGTCCGGCTGTCAGCCGACGGCCGGTTCCCGCACCGCCTGGATCGGCCCCGATTCGCGCGCCATGCCCCACGAGTCGCGCATGAGCAGGCGATGCGTTGCCCGTTCCCCTTCGGGGCCAGGGCGCCGCTGAGAGTACGACCCGTCGGCACTCAACTCCCACGCCTGGCGATTGTCCTGCAGCAACGTCTGCAGCAATGATCGCAGCCGAGGGTGCAGCGACCGGTCCTCGATCGGCGTCACCACTTCCACCCGCCGGTCGAAATTGCGGGGCATCCAATCCGCCGAGCCCATGTAGTACTCCTCGTCGCCGTCGTTGAGGAAGTACCAGATCCGCGAATGCTCCAGAAACCGGCCGACGACGCTGAGAACGCGAATCCGATCGCTCAGCCCTTCGATGCCAGGGCGCAGGCAGCAGATGCCGCGGACGATCAGCTCGATGTCCACTCCCGCCTGCGACGCCGCGTACAGGGCGGCGATGGTCACAGGATCCACCAGCGCATTCATCTTGGCGATGATGCGTGCGGGGCGCCCCGCCCGCGCATTGGCGGTTTCACGGTCGATCATCCCGACGAATCGGTCGCGCATGTTCGCCGGCGCCACCAGCAGCTTGCGGTACAGCCGCTGGCGCGAAAATCCCGTGAGCAGGTTGAACAGATCGGTGATATCCGCGCCGATCGACGGGCTCGTCGTGAACAGCCCCAAGTCCGTGTAGATCCGAGCCGTCTTGGAGTTGTAGTTGCCCGTGCCAATATGCACGTAGCGGCGAATCCCGTCCGCCTCGCGCCGCACGACCAGCGCGGTCTTGGTGTGGGTCTTGA
>JANNOC010000704.1:0-2499 GCA_031398865.1 Gemmatimonadota bacterium
GAGGAGGCCAAGATCCTTGAAGAGGCCGGCGCCTCGCTCCTGGACTTCACCAACTCGGGCCCTGTTGCGGGGCCGCACGTCACAAGCGGGATCGCGATCCCCGTCATCGGCGGTCTCGGCGGCGGGCCGTGGCTGGATGGACGCGTTCGCGCGGTATTCAACGCCATCGGGTATTTCGCTGCGGCGATAGACGATGGTGCGGAGCGATACGCGAACGTCGCGCGGATCGCGTTAGACGCGATCACGACCTACGCCGAAGACGTCCGCGGTGGCCGGCAGGTCAAAGGCGCGCCGCCGCAGCGTCCGCGCTGACGCGCGCACCGAACGGGGCGCGCCTGCAGCGCACAAGGCAGTCACAACGGAAGCGAGGACGGCGTGGCAACGGCAGTCATTGACGGCATCACGACACGATACGAGGTGGTCGGATCCGGCGCGCCTCTCCTGATGTTCTCCCCCGGCGGCTTCGACGCGACGCTGGAAAAGTGGAGCACGCTTGGCGTCTACGGCCGCATCAAGCCGCTCGATCATCTTTCCACCCGATACCGCTGCATCATGTTCGATCGCCGTGAAGCCGGGCAGTCGGGGGGGCGCGTGGAGCGCGTGCTCTGGACCGACTACGTCAGGCAGGGGAAGGGGCTCCTCGACCACCTGAACATCCAGCGCGCCCACATCATGGGTGCGTGCATGGGTTGCTGCCCTGCGATCGCGTTCGGGGTCGCGCATCCGGCATCGACGATGAGCCTTGTTCTCGATTGGCCAGTCGGCGGAGCCAGATACCGAATCAACGGGCACCTCCGTTTCGCCGAACACCTGGCCTACGTGCATCAGCACGGCCTGGAAAGCGTCGTGGCGCTGGTCACGAAGGAAGGAAAAGCGTTCGGCGAGGATCCGCGCGGCGGACCATGGGCATCGGTGATCCGGCGCGATCCGGAGTTCGCGGCCGCCTACGCTGCGTTGGATGTCGGTAAATACAAGCTGGTGGTGGCCGGGATGGGCCGCACGCTTCTCGACCGGGACACGGCACCTGGAGCGGAGCCCGAAGATCTTCTTCGCCTCGACATCCCCGCACTCATCGTGCCTGGCCGGGACCAGTCGCATGCCACGTCCGCTGCCCGGTATCTGGAAGAGTGCCTGCCGAAAGCGGAATACTGGGACGTGGCGGTCGCGGATCAGAACGAGCAGACGGCACCGCCGCGGCTGCTGGCGTTCCTGGAGAACGTGTAACTGCTTTTGTCGATCGTGTAGCCTCTGTCGGGAGTGCTACCAAAGCACGGCGTCGTCTCTACCGCGCATAACTCAGGGCTGCGGAGCCGACTCGTTCATTCGCTCCGGAAACCGCTACGTAGGCCGGAAAAACGCCGCTCCGGCCTATCGTCCTCAGAACGCGACGCGCGACCATTGAGGCTCGCGCGCCCTGTCGTCGGCCTGCGCGGCATTTTTCGTGAGCCGAAACGGCCTACTCCGCATCGTTTCCTCCGCGAATAAGCGAATCGGCCCGGAGTCTCCTGGGTAATCCTGGCGAGAGTCCACGGTACTGTTGAGCGAATAGACCGGCGTCGGAGCCATCTCCGGTCCCCGGCGCCTCAGCCACTCACGGAGATACCAGGTTTGATCGCTGAGCGACAAACGTGACAAGGGATCCGGGCGGTCAAACCGCTCCGCCATGCCATCGACGCAGCGATGGGCGCGGAGGGCCGAAAATGACACTACCAGTCACTCACTTCGCGAACCCACTCTCCACCACCAGCCGCGTGTCGGAAAGCAGAATGAACGCATCGCGCTGAGTGTCGCGACCGCCGTGCAAGACGTCATTTCCTCGGGTGCGGATCGTGTGAGCCATACTGACAAGGTCGCGATCGAGCAGCCCCAACCTACCGGCGACGTTGATGAGGCACTCCAAATCACCTTTAGCTGTCCGGTGACGCTCCGCAACGAGAGAACTTTCAGGGACCCTTTCCGAGAGGCATCGCTCCACCACGGCGCGACAAAGCGCAGCACACGCCCCGTGAAGGCCGAACAAGAAGCAGCGAGACGCCTCCCTAATTAGACTCATCAGTTCTGGCGAGGCTTTTTCAGCGACCGGTAGCGTCACAAATTCCAGAGTCCGTGATCGTATCCGACCAAGGATGTCAAAAAGCTCGAAGGCGTAGTGCAATTCCGTGTTCGCGAGACCATTCTCGTCTGCTGTGAAGCGCAGCTCCTCCGAAACCTCGGCGTGGTCTGTAGTAGTGCCTCCCTCGCGGGCGTTGGCGAAGTGCTTGGCGAGCATCAGTGCGAGATCGCGATGCCGATCATGCTGTACCCACTCGTCGAACTCGCATTCGGGTGCGGCGTCCCTGCCGATTATTAACGTCGTGGCCTGCCCCTGGGAATCCAGCTCGATGCGGGAGTTTCCGCGATGTAGTTGACGCACCACCCACCGAAGGATCTCGTGAACGGGCACCTTTAACGGTTTCCGCAGCGGATGAACGAGCCGGTTCGGAGTCTCGTGGATCAATC
>JANNOC010000718.1:0-1887 GCA_031398865.1 Gemmatimonadota bacterium
TGGCCCGGCGCTTATACGGCACTGAACGGCGAGCGGATCACAATCTGGCGCGCCTGGCCGTTGAACAGCGACACAGGCGAAGCGCCGGGGGCCATCGTTGCGCTACCGACGGATGCGCCCGGAGAGGCGCGAGACGCTGCCTTCGCCGTGCAGACAGGCGACGGACTGCTCGCCGTACTCGAGCTGCAGAGAGCCGGACGGCGGGCAGTCAGTTCGGCGGAGTTCGCGCGGGGTGCGCCGGGACTCGCCGGCAAACGCTTCGAAACGCCGGGCAAATGAAAAGGGGAGGCGTTTGCCTCCCCCTTAGACCAACGTAGCGGCGAGGCCCAGCCTCGCCGGGGTCAGGGCCAGGGCCCTTCCCCACGAGGTTCCTATTCCTTCTTCTCGGCCTCCCCGTCTGCAGCGGCGCCCTCGGCGGGCTCAGCGCCTTCCTCGCCCTCGACAACCGCAGCAGCCTCGGCTTCTTCGGCGCGCTCAGCGGCCGGCAGGTCGACTCGCACGAGCGTCTGCTCGGCGTCGGAGACGATCGTCACGCCTTCGGGAGCTACGAGGTCCGACGCGTGCAGCGTCTGACCGATCTCGGCGAGGTTGCTCACATCGATCTCGAGCATGTTGGGGATGGCGAGCGGCAGCGCCTCGACCATGATCGTCGTCGAAGGGTGCGTCAGGATGCCGCCGTAGGTCTCCACGGCCGGCGCCTTGCCGACGATGTGGATCGGGACTTCCATGCGCACCTTCTCGCTCAGCGATATCTGCAGGAAGTCGATGTGCAGGATCTTGTCGCTGACAGGGTTGCGCTGGATGTCGCGCATGAACGTCGGGCGCTCTTCACCATCGACCTGCAGGTACAGGATGTCGTTGCGGTTGTGGTGGCGCAGGAGGTTGCGCAGATCATCGAACTGCACCTGGACAGCGAGCGAATCGACGTGGCGGCCGTAGATGTTGGCGGGCACAGTGCCAGCGCGGCGCATCGCCTTCACCTTCTTGCCAAGCGTCTCTCGCCTGGCGACGTTCAACTGGGCTTTGGTGTCCTGGGTCATGAGAATTGCTCCGAATGTGTGGAAAACGTACTGCTCTAGCGTACTGAAATGCCATTCTGCGGTCAAACGGAAGGTCTCGGTGCAGCACACACCGTGGACAAGACGAATGCCAGCCGTGGTACCATAACCGCAGCAGGGGAGTAGCCGTCCTCGGTTTCCGGGGACGAGCAGCCGTCAGCACGTTCGCCAAGCGGCGGACCGGCGCCCTCGAGTAATCGGCGAGACCTGCGCAGCACATTAGCGTGCGGCGCGGGTCTTTTTTTACCCCGCCGATGAAAGAGAGGTAGCTATGGAACTCGAAACGCTTGCCCTCTGGGGCGGCTTCATCGCGGCGCTGGCGGCGCTTTTGTTCTTCGACCTGTTCGTGGTCCACCGGAAGGCCCACGTAGTTGGCGTGCGCGAGGCACTCTTCTGGAGCGCCTTCTGGATCGCCCTAGCGATGGCGTTTGCGGGTGGGGTGTTCGCCTTCGGCGGCACCAACCAAGGCACGGAGTTCCTGACCGGTTACGTCATCGAGAAGTCGCTCTCCGTGGACAACGTTTTTATCTTCCTGGTTATCTTTCAGTACTTCGCCGTGCCGCCGCTATTGCAGCCGAAAGTGCTTCACTGGGGCATCTTCAGCGCGTTGGCTATGCGGCTGGTCTTTATTCTCACGGGCGCGGCGCTGCTGGCTGCGTTCCATTGGATGATCTTCGTCTTCGGGGCCATCCTCCTCCTCACAGCGCTGCGGCTGGCCACGCAGAAGGAACACGAAGTCCACCCGGAGCGCAACCCGCTTATCAGGCTGCTGCGGCGGTTCATGCCCGTGACCAACGACTATCACCGCGAGAACTTCTTCGTCCGCGTG
>JANNOC010000008.1:0-1658 GCA_031398865.1 Gemmatimonadota bacterium
TAATGTGCCGCGTTCACTTACGGGCACTTCCAGTATAGCCGCCGCAACGGACGGCGTGCCCCGCGCAGCATCGGCCGGCGTTCGTGACTTCGTCGGTCCGCCACGCTGCGGCGTAGCGTCTCGGTAGTCATGGCCTTTCGGGATCCGTTGGATGGACGACGAACTCGAACGCGCTGCCGTCACGCAGTCGGACGGCAGCAAAGTGACGCAGATCGCGCGTCGCCAGACGACGGATGTCGAGGGACTCGGCGAGTGCCACGATCGACCCGTCCACGAGACCCACGCCGAGATCCCCGAAGCGTCGGTCCACCTCCATCGCACGTGAGAGCTGACCCAGCGTCGGCGGCGCGTACGTGAAGGCGCCTCGAGCAAGATCCTCCATGAACGCCTGCATCGCCCGGCGCTCGTCGCGAAGGAAATAATCGACCTCGGCAAGCACGAGACCGGGAACGTAGCGAGTCCGGGCTTGGTCGATGGCGTGGCGAAACAGGCGATGGTCTGGCGCGCTCTCGACGAGATAATCGAGCAACGCGCCGGTGTCGCAGATCAGCGCCGCCGCGCTACCGGCCGGCACTGAACAATTCGCGCTCGTCGCCGCGCTCGGTCAGCGCGCGGATAACACCCGCGCTTCGGGGCTTGGGGTGGCGGCGATATTGCTCGAGCACGAGAGCGAGATGCTGCCGGATGAACTCTGAACGCGAGATACCACGTTCACGGGCGGCGAGGGAGAGCAGTCTGTCGTCGTCTGGATCGAGCGCGATGGTCGTTGCCTTCTTCCTTGAAAGTGCCATGAAAGTAATATGACCGGGCCAGGAGGTCAAGTCAACCGGCTGTGCGGCCAGTGGCCACCGCCTGTGTTGCGATGACTGGCGGGCATGCCGCGCGCACTTCCCAGTTGTGAACGCCTCTGTCTCCCACAACACGGGCGGTGCTGCCGCGCGCCCGAGCGTGCTCGAAGAGCGCTTGAGACGACCGCGCAGCGGTCGCGTTGGCGACCGAAGCCACCCGTAGCCCTGATGTTGTGTTGCGGCATAGACTGTTGCACAACAGGCCGGCTTCGTGATACGAATACCCGCACAGCGAGGCCGACATGGCATACGTCCGTCGGAGAGGGAATCAGTTGGCCATTGTTCACGGCGAACGGGAGTCCAACACCGGTGCAGTTCAGCAGCGGATCCTTTTCACGCTTTACTCGAAGCCTGAAGCGCTGGAGGCGCTCGGGCACGGCACCAAGGGCGGCGGGGACCGATTTCGACAGCTGCTCGAAGAGCAGCACCCGGATCTCAAGTTCAACTGGAAGAAGATTCGCCGGACGATCCAGGAGCACCTCGGCGTGCTACCAGATCGTTACGAGTACCGCTCGCAGCGGCTGCGCGCTCATTTCCGGGACGACCTGTGTACGTTCACGCGCCAGCTCATCCTCGCGGATCCGCAGGATCTCCAATCGGCCGCGGATGTCATCCAGGAGCACCACCATGAGCTCGAGTATCTGGCGGACCTGATCGCATGGCGGCTGAAGCTCCGGGACCACGCAGCCAGCGAATGGAATGCGGATAACTCCTTCTACTGGAGATTTGCTCTGCAGGGTCGCGACGTACCGCCCGACATCGAGGAGCACGCGGCCGGCCTGTACGAGCGTGGTGAGCACGAGCGGGCCG
>JANNOC010000003.1:0-1892 GCA_031398865.1 Gemmatimonadota bacterium
CGGCGGCGGCGGCTTCATCTTCGTAATGTACAACCGCCCGTTCGAGCGGCGTAACTGGTTCGGCACGGTCCGCCAGCGCTTCGTTTCTGCGTTCTGTCAATTTGTCAAGGTACGTCATTTCATTAATTCGCTTTCTGCGCCTGTGGCGCGGGGTTGGGGGAGGTATTCCATCTGATACGCCACGTCGCGGATGACGTTGCCGACTACCTGATCGCGCTGTTCGCGGGTAATCAGGCCAGCGTTATAGGCGCGTTCGGCGTTGGTGATAATCTCGGTCGCTTCGGCGCAGGGAGTTTCTGCATGCGGGCCCGAACACCCTTCACACAGGCGTACATGGCCTCCGCTGTTAGACTATTGAGCCGTCTGGATGGAAGGCCACATTCAGTTTGCGTCGCGAGCAGTTTTTCTACGGTCCAAATGTGCACGAAGCGCCGAGTCCAAAGTTGGTGCGATGCGAAACCCGCCGAGGTGAGGAGGTCGCCCAGCTTCTCTGGAGTATTCATCCAGCTCTGACGCATGACACTCGAGTCGCGTGGATCTGCGACTGCACCACTGCGGTCAAGCTCCTCGGTCCAAATCGCGCCTCCCGGGAGGCCCGGATCCTCGCCCCAGACGACTACACCCAGCGACCCTCCTGGTCGTAGCGTCGCGCCAACCTCGCGAAGCGCGCGGACAGGATCGGGAATGTGAAAGAGAACGAACAAAAGCAAAGCTGCGTCGAACACGGCTGACCGCATGCCCAGGTTCTCAGCATCCATTACTGAGACGCTCCCTCTCAGGTATTCACCGCCTTCGCGCATCATTCCTTCCGCGCGATCTACGCCGAAGATATGCGCCCCGGGCGAGAGGCTCTGAATCAGTGGCCAGAGCGCGCCAGTACCCGTGCCGACATCGAGAATTCGCTGGGCGCCAATAAGCGGCATCGCTCTCAAAAGCGGATTCGCCATCGGGTGGATCACCGGCGCCCAGAAACGCGAGTAGGCATCGGCGCGCTGGGAGTAGTCTCTGGCGAGGTCCTGGGAAGGGTTGATCATCACGAGAAAGACAATTGGTTCGAAAACTATTCTGCGACCAATCGGCCGAGCGTGCTATCTAACGGCTAGGCAGCCCGACTCCCAGCCTCATCGAAAAAGACGAGAAAATCCGTGGCGGGTGGAATCTGCCCAAGCTGCCTCAATAGCGTGACAACCTGCCCCCGATGATACGAAGAGTGATTCACGACATGCTGCATCATGTGAGCTAATGAGTACTCCCAGCGCTGGCCTTGAAGATTCTCGTACGAAACGAGGGTCCGTAACCGTTGGTCTGTCAGTCCGCCGATGAAGTTTGCCTGATCGCGCTCAACCTGAGCCCAGCGTGATTCAAGCGAGGCTATGTCGGGGAACTCGTCAGGAGCAAAAGCCCGTTTCGGTGAGTCGCCGCCCCAGCGTTGGAGCCAGACCCATTCACCCCAGAGAACATGGACGAGAGTTCCTCTCAGAGAGCCGTGACTCGTGACCAACTCCCGCATAAAGTCCGGAGGTTCAACCAGGCGCGCGGCTGCGAGAAGGCGACGATTTGCCCAACGATTGTAGGCGTAAAGAGTTTCGACGTCGTCAATGTTCACGGATTGCCTTCCTTGTTGTCTGCCTCTAACTTTCGGGTTCACAACACCAGTGGCGGGTCGGCCTCGGTTCCCGAAGGAGCCCCATCCTATGCCACTCACGCACGGCAGTTTCTCGCATGGTCAGTCGCGATGGCATCGCGTGGGCCGCTAACTTGTTAGTAGACCGCCAGCCCGCGCGTAACCCGCGGCGACCTCGTATCCTCGTTGGCGGTCGTAATCTCCAGAGTCGATGGCGATTGTAGTCGGAATCTCACAGGCCCTCCCGGCGTGGTTACGCGCGAAGGCC
>JANNOC010000018.1:0-4486 GCA_031398865.1 Gemmatimonadota bacterium
GGTCACGTCGACACGACGGACGAGTGTTGGCGGACCTTCGGTGATCGCGAAGGTGATTTTGACTCTCCCCTTCCCGTCCGGCGCCACCGTCGTATCCACTCGCGCGTTGCGGAAGCCGCGCTTCCAGTAGAACACGCGAACGCGGATGACATCCAGCTTGAATTCGTCGCGGTCGAGATACTCCCGCTGGTAGAACAGACGGGACTTGGAGACCAGACAGGCGGAGATCCTGAACAGCGCGGATTTGCACCCGGACGCATCGGTCGCAATGCTCTCGCGCAGCTCGTCCTTTTCCACCGCTTTCACGCCGCGGAATCTCAGCGACGTGACCTCGGGACTCTCGAGCTGGTCGTCTGTTCTCTTCTGTGCCGCCGCCGTGCCCGGCAGCGTCAGGCCGAGCGCCAGGAGCAGCGCCGCGACTCGGCGTATGGCGCTGTGCATAGGAGTGCTCCAGAGAGCAAGGGACGGGCCGGGCAGGCGGTGGCCGGCGAGCCGCCGCCCCTGGGAACCGCCACCAGCAACCGCCCTACAGCCCCGCCAGGAGCGCGTCGTTGCTTTGTGTGGCGGCGATGCGCTTGATGAGCCACTCCATCGCCGATTGCGGCGGCATCTGCTGCAGGCCCCGGCGCAGCGTATAGACCGCGTCGAGCTGCTCAGGCTTGTACAGCTTCTCCTCGCGCCGCGTTCCACTCGTCGCGATGTCGAAGGCGGGGAAGATGCGCTTCTCGGCGAGCGAGCGATCCAGCTTGATCTCGCAGTTGCCGGTGCCCTTGAACTCCTCGAAGATGACATCGTCCATGCGCGAGCCCGTCTCCACCAGCGCGGTGGCGATGATGGTGAGCGAGCCGCCCCCCGCGTTAGGCGCGACCGCCCGCGCGGAGCCGAAGAACGCCTTGGGCTTCGCCATCGCCGTGGCATCCAGGCCGCCCGATAACGTCCGGCCGGTCCCGCGCTCCGCGGTATTGTGGGCGCGCGCCATGCGCGTCAGGGAATCCAGCACGATGACAACATCGCGTCCCAGTTCCACAAGCCGACGCGCGCGCTCGAGCACCATCTCGGTGACGTCCACATGCCGTGCTGCCGGTTGATCGAAGCTCGACGCAATGACCTCGCCCACTCCCCACGAGATCGCCTCGCTCACTTCCTCGGGACGCTCGTCAACGAGGAGGATCAGCAGTGTCGCGTTCGGATGATTGATCACGACGCCCTCGGTGATCGCCTGCAGCAACATTGTTTTTCCCGCACGAGCCGGCGCGACGATCAGCGCGCGCTGCCCGTAGCCCACCGGCGCGATGAGGTCGATCGCGCGACGCGTCACCTCGGGCCCGACCTTCGCGGGGCGGCCGGTTTCCAGCGTGAGCTTGCGGTCGGGGTAGGCGGCGGTCAACGACGCGAAGTCCGGACGTCGCAGCGCGACCGCAAGCTCGCTCTGATTGATCGTGCGCGCTTCGACGATGGAGACGCGTCCCCGCGTGTCGCGTCCCACGCCGGCGTGCACCTCATCGCCCGGCCGCAGGCCGAGCTGCTTCACGACGTGCGTCGGCACGAAGGCATCTCCGGGCTCGGGGAGATAGCTCGACGCGGCCCGGCGAATGTAGCCGCCGTCGCGCGTCGCCTGGAACCATCCCGTCACTTCGGTCTCAACGACGAGTGCGACTGCCGGCGCCTGTGGCGCCGCCTCGCGGCGCGGACCACCGCGTCCGCGATTCCGCCGACTGCGTCGGCCGTTGTTGCTATTGTTGTTGTTCTGTGGAAACCCGCCTCGCCCGGCGGGGCGCTCGCCGCGGTCGCGGCCGTCCGCGCGATCTCGCCCGCGATCCATGCGCGGTGCTCCGCGCCCTCCCCCATCGCCCGCTCCGCCGCCACCACTCACGGCGGCGTCGTCGCCCGTGGACGGAGTGCTTTCGCCGCGATTCCCCTGACTCTCGGGGCGGTCACCGGGAGCGTCTCCCGGGGTGTCACGTTCCGTATCCAGCGCCGGCGGCGCCGGGCGCTCCTCGAAGGTGTCGGAGCCGTTCGACGCGACAGAGTCAGTTGCGTCGCGATACGGATTGGGCTCGCCGGTCATGTCGGGCGCGGAGTGCGCTGACGGACGTGGACCGCGGCCGCGACGATTGGGACGTCGACGTTCATTCATGCAGCGAAGTGTGGTGTGGGTGATGAGCGCGCGTGCGCCGGCGGACCGTGCAGCAGTGCGCGTGTGACGCGAAATCTTCGGAGTGCTTGTCAGTGCCAGGGGATGGCCCCGATCAGGGCCCTCTCCGGATGCTCGAACGCGCCATGCGCGTCATTGCAATTTCCGACAGACGCGGATGCCTCACGCGGGATCGGCTACGATGGTGTCACGACGGCGGTGCCGCCATTCTCCGACCATCGATTACCCGGGCGGCGCTCCTTCGGCCACCCGATGCCAGAAGTATCGTCACTTCCAACGAATCGCGCAACTGGCGCGCGCTGCTCCGGATGGCGCCGCGTGCCGGCGGCGTGGCCGGATGCCCCCATCGAGACGTTTCGGAGCGGGAGCACCCGGGCGCCGCGGCGGCGGTCATTCACCAGATGCTCAGTCGTTCTCTGCGTCGGAGGATCCGGCCCGTACCAGCGAGAGAACGCCGTCCCTGATCAACCCGATGCCGGGCGCATAGTTCTTGTGCCCCGTAACTCCCGGCTCGAACTGCGTCGTTTCTTCAATGGCGAGCACGCCCGTGAAACGGCCCGCCGGAATGCGCACGGTGGCATTCACCGAGGTGATCATGGCGCGATCCAGCGCTACACCGGGCGCGACCTCCTGGTAGTATCGGGCGCCCAGAAGGGGGAGCCCCGGCATGATCAAACCCGCGCGCGCGCCGTTGACGCCATGCCGCCACGATCCCTCGTGACTGACGATCCGCCCGTCTTCGTAGAAGTCCACGTCCTCGCCAAAGTAGAAGACGCTGTTGTTCTGCGTGCACATCGCGTAGTAGTTGCGCGAGACTTCCACGAGCTCGCCATTCTTGCTCTCGCGCTCCTCGATGACGCGCGCGCGCACGTTGCCGAACTGCTTTGTCTGGTTGAGCACCGTGATGCGGAGTACGACGGATTCGTCGCCGTCCTGACCGGACAGACGCAGCACGTTCCCGGGAGTCAGATTGAAGTACGCGTTCTTGCCCGTCGACGCGAAGGTGCAGCGCTCCAGTGCGAAGTCCTTCGTGAAGTCGTCCGCGCCGTACTGATGATCGCGCGCCGCCGCCACGGTGTGCACGCTGTGCCCTGAGACCTCGCGCGCGGATGTGGTGCCACTCGAGGGCGGGCCCGATGGCGGAGTGTCGTCCCGACAAGCGACAGCGAACAGACAGATCGCGATCGTCGTTCCGGCCGTGCGCAGGACGTGCCGTGCGCTCGACGTGTGCGTTTCCATGGCTCTCTCCGCTGTGGTTTGGTTCAGACCGAGGCTCTCCACTCGCCTCACCACGGAGGAGCTTGCGAGCGTCACCGTTGTAACAGTCGGCGTCGGCAGGTCAGGAGCTCGAGCCACGGATGATCTCGCGGCACACTGGCGCATCGGGTCGAAAACGTGAGGGCGCGTGAACGCCCAAACCCCGCGGGCGAACGTGCAGTCCGCCGGGACTTCACCGTGGAGGCGGGGTGCTTGCCCGGGCGTCGCGCTTCACGTCGGACGAGGAGTTGACGACGTCCAGTCGCCGCACGATGATGATCATGCGCCGGCAGAGCTGCACGATGCGGCGCACCGCGTCGAGTTGCTCTGGTGGCAGCGACTCCATTTCCAGGAGTTGCGCTTCCGCCAGCAGCCCGGCCAGCGGATTGTTGAGGTCGTGCTGCAGATTCAGCGCGATGTCACCCGCGGCGATCAGCCGTTGCGTGCGGCGCAGCTCCGCGTCCAGTGCGGATTCCTCCGACGTGCCCTCCTGTCGAATGGCGGCGGCGATCGCGGGCGCGAGCGCGTTCGCCATGTCCTTTCGCGACACCGATGCCGCAACGCCGATCTGTGCCGCGCGAGTGCGCACGTCCGCATCGTCCGCGGAGAGGATGATCACCAGCGGTCCGGAGTATCCCCCGGCGCGCAGCCGTCGCGCCCCCTCGAAGGCGCCCATCTCCTCGCTGTCGTCCACCACGACGCACCGCGACGGCGGGAGTTGGTCCACCGCCATCTCGTCGTGAAACTCCACCGTCGCGGAGGGGAGGTGCGTCGCAAGCGTCTCGCGCAGCCGCTCGAACGCCGCGGGCGTCCGGGCGATGCAAACGATGGGGAGCCGCGTGGTCGTGTCAGTCGTCATCGTGGTGAGAGGCGGAGTACGCGCACTGCGCATTTATGCCGACGCTGCTAATTTACCGCGATGAATAGCGCGAAGTATGACGCCGCCGAATCGCTCGCTGCCGTCGTGTGCCGTTCCTCACCGGCTCGTTCTCGAACTCCGGTGGAACCAACAACGGCTCGGTGAATCCGTTCCAGACCATCAACCGCGAAGATGTGGGCCTGACGTTGGGGATC
>JANNOC010000083.1:0-1792 GCA_031398865.1 Gemmatimonadota bacterium
GGCGGGAATCAGCGCGCCGGAGAACGAGCTGCAAAACGCGGAGATTGCAAAGTTCCTCGACATCGTCACGCAGCGAGGAAGGCTGATGCAGTAGGGCAAGCCCGCTCCTGCCTTAGCCCAACTTCCACACTTGCGGTTCTGACGGACTGATTTTTTCACTGTTGTAGGCGCGCTACAAGGGTAGATTTTCACTCTGAGGGCTCGCGCTCGCCGCGGCGCTATGGACGCTGCTGTCGGGTGCGAAATCGCAAAAAGCGCGTGTAGTGCCGACCAAGCAGGTTGCGCTCTGCGGTGTCGCGAGCGAACAATGTGATCGCATGTACTTGCGACACACAACGCGCCGCAAAGACGGCAAGGTTCACACCTTTTGGCGCCTGGTGCGCTCGGTGCGTCGCGGCCGCAAGGTGGTGCAGGAGACCGTAGCGCAACTGGGTGAGCTGGACGCGCAAGGGCGTGCGCGAGCCGCAGCGCTGGCGCGCAGCATATCGGGTCGCGCGGGTAGGCTTTCGCAGCGCGATCTTTTTGTGCGCGATGAGCCGAGCGCGGCGGTTGCGGTGAAGCTCGCTGAAGTTCGTCTTGAGCGCTCGCGTAGCTTTGGCGCGGTGTGGCTGGGGTGGGTGCTGTGGCAAGCACTTGAGTTCCATGAACTGTGTAGCGCGCTCATGCCGCGGGGGCGCGAAGCGGTGGCGTGGGCCGATGTGATTGCGATCCTGGTGATCGGCCGGTTGTGTGAACCGTCCAGTGAATTGCATGTGGCCGAGCGCTGGTATCGCACCACTGCCCTCGAAGATCTGCTCGGGGTGAAGAGCGCAGATATCTATGACGAGCGGCTGTACCGGGCGCTGGATCGGTTGTTGCCGCACAAGCAAGCGCTCGAGCAGCACCTGGTGAAGCGCTTGGGGGAGCTCTTTGAGCTCGACTACGATCTGTTGCTCTACGATGTGACAAGCACCTACTTCGAGGGTGTCGCCGACCCGAACATCGCGCGGCGTGGCTACTCGCGCGATCATCGTCCCGATTGCGTGCAGGTCAACATCGCGCTGGTTGTCACACGCGAGGGCATGCCGCTGGGCTACGAGATCTTCGCGGGCAATACTGCCGATGTCACGACGGTGCAAGACATCGTAGCGGGCATGGAGCGGCGCTTCGGGAAGCCTAAGCGCGTTTGGGTCATGGATCGGGGCATGGTGAGCGCCGAGAACATCGCCTGGCTCAACGAAACGGGACGGCGCTACGTGATAGGAACCGCGCGCGCGCAGTTGAAGCGTTGGTCTCGAGAGCTGGCTGATAAAAACGACTGGCGCCACATCCGCGAGGACGTCGAAGTCAAGGTGTGTCGAAGTCCCGAGGGAAGCGAAACCTTCCTGCTGTGTCGCTCGGCGAGCCGGCTCGAAAAGGAGAAGGCGATGCACACTCGCTTCTCCCGGCGCATCGAAGAAGGGCTCGACGCACTTGCACGGCGCATCGCCAAAAGCAAACGTGCACTCGATCGTGGCGTGCTCGAGCGCCAGATCGGCCGGCTGCTACAAAAGAATTCACGTGCCGCCAGCCGCTACTCGATCTCGATCACCGAAGATGAAACCGTGCCGGCAGGCTTGAGCCTCACGTGGAGTGTGCGTGCCGAGTGGGACGACTGGGCCGCCGTGAGCGAAGGTACCTACATTCTGCGCACTAACATCCACGACTGGTCAGACGAGGAGCTGTGGAAGACCTACGTCCAACTGAGCGAAGCCGAGGCTGCCTTCCGCATTCAGAAGTCTGACTTATGCATGCGTCCGATCTGGCACCACAA
>JANNOC010000116.1:0-3481 GCA_031398865.1 Gemmatimonadota bacterium
CGCGCACGTCGACCGCAACCGACACTTCGCCCCTGACCGTGAACTTATACGCATTGTGCAGCAAGCTAATCAATACCTTGACGACTTTCTTACGATCACTGCGCATGGGGGGAAGCAGAGTGTCGGGCAGTTCGGTGCGAAGCGTGATACCTGGCGGTGCCGGCGGCGCTTCCACCAGCGCCTCGGCGACGACGTCGCGCGTGTCGAATTCCTCGAAGCGAGCTCGCGCCGCACCGCGCTTCAACGTCGTGAGATCCAGTAGATTGTCGATGAGGCCGAGCAGTCGGTCGCTCGCCGACTGCACCTGTTCCAGATCGTCGGACTGCTCCTTGGTCAGCGGTCCGGAAATGCCTTCCTGCAGCAGACTCACGTATCCCATCACCGATGTCAGCGGCGTCCGCAGCTCGTGCGAGACGTTGGCGAGAAACTCGTCCTTCACCTGGCGCGCCTCGAGCACCGCCACATATTGCCGCTCCAGCTCCGCGTTGGTCTCGACCAGCGCCGAGTTCGCACGGCGAAGCTCCGTGATGAGCCCTGCCTTCTCCGCGGTTGCCGCCATCTGGTCGGCGACGATGCGCAGCAGACTGCGTGCTTCGGTGGAAAAACCGCCAGGCTGCGTGAAGTAGAAGGTCACCGCGCCCAACGTCGTCGCGCCGGTCTGCAATGGCAGTGCGACGAGGGCGCGGACACCGAGCTCGCGAGCGACATCCTGCCAGTCCGCGAGATGCGCATCGGCGAAGACATCGGGAATTTCTACCGCCCTGCGCTCGCGAACCGCTTCGCCGCTCGGACCGGAGCCGAGCCGTACACGCATCTCCCCGAGCCACGGACGGTACCGCTCCGGCCAGTTGTGCGCGGCAGCGAGACGCATGAGCTCGGATTCGCCATCCACCAGGAACACCGAGGAGAACGCGGCGCCGACAATCGGAGTGACCCGTTCGAGCGCCACGCGGAAAACGTCCTCCGGACGCTCCGCGGTCAGAAACGCCCGCACGATCTCGCGCACCGCCATGAGCTCGCGGAAGGCGTGCTCCGTCGGTTGAACCGGAGCGCCGTTGCGGTGCAGCGTCAGTATGGGGGGATGAGACATGCGCGGCCAATCTATCCCGGTCGCACCGAGCGCGCGAGCGACGGGACCGGCGTTGGCATGCTCGTCAGCTCGCCAGCAGCCGCTCGATGGCACCCACGAGCGGGGCGAACGACAGCTGTCGTCCGCTCACGCGTTGCGCCTGCTCGTGCGCCAACTCGCGCTGCGCCTCCGCGAAGAGCTGCTCCACCATCCATGGGCCTGCCGAGGGATTGCGAAACCAGTCTTCGTCGAATCGGCTGACCAGTGTATCGGCGAGGACGGCCCGCAACTGCCAGGCGCGCAGGTAGCGGGCTGAGTAGAAGCGCGGATCGAGATCCACGAATGCGTCGGACTCATCGTAGCGAAACGTCGTCGCGTCGCCCAGCGCTTCAACGTACAGCGACGGGAGGGCATCCCAGGGGATGTTCCCCAGATACACCTGCGCTTCGTAGATCAACTTGGCGCAGTAGCGACGCAGAAAATGCAGCTCCTCGAAGCCTGCGCTGCGCAGAAACGCCGGAAGCATTGGCGCGCCCAATTGCGTATAGCGCCGAAGCCAGCCCGCATCCTGCGTGAGGTGGTCGAACAACATGGCGTACGCTTCGGTGATGGAGTTGTCACCGAGCCAGCGGAACTCGAACGGGTGGTCCGGCCGCATGTACGCGAAATGCAGCGCATGTCCGAGCTCGTGCAGGAAGGTGCTGTAATCCGACTGGCCGCCGTGCGGCCGCAGCACCAGGTACACTTCGTCGGGCACCTTCAACGGCGCACAGAAGGCGCGCGATCGTTTCCCCTCGCGCTCCCCGGTATCGAAGCGGACGCGGCCGGCGGCTTCCGGGTCGATGCCCATTTCCTGCACCTGGTCGCGGATCGTCCGCTCCATCGAGCCGCCGGGGAAATGCCTGTCGAATTCGCGGGCGCGCAGCAGCGCGAGCGCGTCACCGCGGGTCGCTTCCCCCGGTTCGATCCCGAGGCCGCGACGGACGCGTTCCGGGTAGACCTCGTCCCACATCGCCTGCGTGTCGCGCAAAAATCCCTCGCACTCCGCGATGAGTCCCGTCAGATCAATGCCGCTCAGCGCCGTGAATGTCGCATTGTACCCGTCGGCGACCTGCAGCGACTCGATGATGTCCTTCTCGATCATGAGACGTTCGCGCTTGAGCGGCGCCAACTCCGCATGCACAAGCGTGCTGCGCGCTTGCTCGGCCTGCAGTCGCCAGGGCCGGTCGGTGGCATTCGCGATCTCGATGGCGAGGCGCTGATACGGGATGGAACCGCCGTCGGGGAGCCGAACGAGTGCGGACGCCTCCCAGGCGATCTCACGCTCGTCGTGCGCGGCGAGTCGGCGCGACGTCTGCGACTCCACCTGCCACTCGAGCAGCAGCTGCGCGGACCGGTGCGCATCCGTGCCGGGCGTCGCATCGCGGAAGAGGTGGGTGGCGAGTTCCAACGCTCCCTCTCCCGTGACGCGCGCGTACCGCTCGTAGATCGGCTGCAGCTCCGCGGATGGCTTCAATCCCGAGTACGCCTGGTAGTACTCGCGGGAGACCGCCTCCATGAACTCCTGTCCGTCGGCACGGAGCTCCGCGAGCGACAGCGCGGTCATGCCGTGCAGCGCTCGGCGATGATCGTCGCGAGTGCATCCGCGGACACGCGCTCCTGCTTCAGCGTATCGCGGTCGCGCAGCGTCACAGTCCCGTCGGCCACCGACTGTCCGTCCACCGTGACGCAGAACGGCGTGCCAATCTCATCCTGACGCCGGTACCGGCGTCCGATGGCACCGGACTCGTCGTAGAACACCGGAAAGCGGGGGCGTAGAGCGGTTGCGATCCGTGCGGCCATCTCGGGCATTCCGTCCTTCTTCACGAGAGGAAACACTCCCGCCTTGACCGGCGCGAGCGAAGGATGCAAACCGAGCACCACGCGTCCCTCGCTTTCTCCCTCCACGGTTTCCTCACGATACCCGTTCACCAGAATGGCGAGGGTCGCGCGATCCGCCCCCGCCGACGTTTCCACCACGTACGGCACAAAGCGGCGGTTGGTGGGCTGATCGAAGTACTCCAGCTTCTTGCCGGAAAACTGCTGGTGCTGCGTCAGGTCGAAGTCACCGCGGTTATGGATCCCTTCGATCTCCTGGAAGCCGAGCGTCCCGCCGAAATCGAACTGCACATCGACGGCCGCTCGCGCGTAGTGGGCCAACTCTTCCGTGGTGTGCTGATGGAAGGCCAGGCGGTCCGGAGCGAGACCGAGGGAACGGTGCCACTGCATGCGTGCGTCCTTCCAGTAGTCGAACCATTGCATGTCGCTGCCGGGTTCGACGAAGAACTGCATTTCCATCTGCTCAAACTCACGCGTCCGGAAGATGAAGTTGCCGGGGGTGATCTCGTTGCGGAACGCCTTCCCGATCTGGGC
>JANNOC010000127.1:0-3363 GCA_031398865.1 Gemmatimonadota bacterium
GCGGCGATTCTGTGGTATTTCCGCCGCGAGTGGGCGGCCTTGTCAGTCGCCACCCTGCGAGTGCTTCGCACGCGTCGCATCGAGAGCGACGAGGAACGCCGCGCGGCCTTCATCGTCGTCGCATCCATCCCGGCCGGTGTCGCCGGCGTCTTGTTGGAATCGTATGCGGAGTCCGCATTTCGCCATCCCGCGATCATGGCCTCGACGCTCATGGGCATGGGCGTGGTGTTGTGGGCCGTCGACCGCTGGGCGCGCCGGGACCGCGGTCTCGCTGCGATGGGCTGGGGCGACGCCGTCATCATCGGGTGCGCGCAGGTGCTCGCGCTCGTGCCGGGGGTGTCGCGATCCGGCGCGACGATGACGGCGGGACGTGCGCTGCGATTGGACCGCGGGAGTGCGGCGGTCTTCAGCTTCATGATGAGCATGCCCATCACCGCGGCGGCCGCTGTTTTCAAGGCGCCCGACGCATGGCGAGCGGAGGGGGTGACGCTTCCCCTTGTGGTCGGCATCGTGGCGGCCGCGCTCAGCAGCTGGCTTGCCATCACCGTGCTCCTCCGCTACGTCGCACGGCACTCCTTTGGGATCTTTGCCGTGTACCGCATCCTGCTGGGGGCGGTCGTCTTCGCGCTGCTCGTGGCTCGTGGCTGATGCACCTCATCATGTCGAGCGTGGGGTCGTGATGGACTACGACGGTTATGCCGGCGAAGCGCTGGCGCGCGTCTTCGACGTGCCTCGCGTCGTGGTCGACGCGATTGTCCCGTCCACCATGGATGTCGCGCACACGCTGGCGAGCGCCGGTGCGCTCGCCGGTACCCTCGTCCTCGCGGACGCGCAGAGCGCGGGGCGCGGACGTGGCGGACGCAGCTGGCAGTCGGATCCCGGCGCGGGGATCTGGCTCACGCTCGTGGAACGACCGAACGACGCCGCGGGGATCGCGGTGCTCTCGCTTCGCATCGGATTGCGCGTGGCAACCGTTCTGGAGCGATACACGGATGGGCCTGTCCGACTCAAGTGGCCGAATGATTTGCATCTGGCTTCGGGCAAACTCGCGGGGATTTTGGTGGAGGCGCGATGGCGTGAGGCGGCACGTCCGGACTGGGTGGCGATTGGGCTCGGGATCAACGTCCGCCCGCCGTCGGGGTTGGGTGCAGCAGGTCTTGCCCCCGGCGTGCACCGCGTGGACGTGCTGGCAGAGCTCATTCCCGCCATGCGCGCGGCGGCGTCCGCGCGCGGCGAGCTGACGGCTGAAGAGTTGCGAGCCTTCGCGGCGCGGGACCTCGCGCGCGGGCGGAGCTGCGCGGATCCCGCTCGCGGAATCGTCGAGGGGCTGGCGCCCGACGGCGCGCTTCAGGTGCGCACGTCCACGGGCATCCACGCATTCTATGCAGGCTCTCTTGTGCTGGAGGAGGCGCCGTGATTCTGGTGTTCGATGTCGGTAACACGGAGACCACCGTCGGGCTCTTTCGCGGCGATTTGCTGGCGGCGCAATGGCGGCTCACCACGGAGATTTCGCGGACCGTGGATGAATTGGCGCTACTGCTGCGCGCCCTGCTTGCGTCCGGCGGCGTGGAGAAGAGCGCGGTGAGCGGGGTGGCGATCGGCTCCGTGGTTCCTCCGCTGACGGCTCCGCTTGCCGACGCGTTCACGCGATGTTTCGGCGTCGCCCCGGTGATCGTGGACGCGCGCTCCGCGCTTCCCATCACGCTCGATGTGGACGAGCCTCTGACGGTGGGCGCGGATCGCATCCTCAACACGCTGGCCGCCAGCCGCCTGTTCGGCCGCGACACGATTGTCGTGGATCTGGGCACGGCGACAACCTTCGACTGCATCACCGGCGCGGGGGTGTTTTTCGGGGGCGTGATCGCGCCCGGGGTCCGCACGTCGGCGGAGACGCTCTTTCGACGGACATCCAAGCTGCCGGTGACGGAGATCGTCGCGCCCGCCCGTGTGATCGGACGTCGCACGGAAGAGTGCGTGCGCGCCGGCATCGTCTTCGGCGCGGCGGATTCCATTGACGGGCTCGTCAGGCGGATCAAGAAGGAATGGCCGACGCCGGATGTCCCGCTCGTTGTGGCGACGGGCGGTCTCGCCGAGACGCTGCGTCCGTTCTGTGAAGAGTTTGACCAGGTGGATCCGGCGTTGACGCTCAAGGGGCTGTACATCGCCCATACCATTCTTGTCCCTGCCGCCTCGGCGTGACTCCACCGCGCGCACTCGAGCCCTGGCGAACGGCGAGTCGGGCGCGGCGCCTCGGCTACTCGCTGCTGCCAGGCGACGCGTTCAGCTACGTGCTGCATCTTCGGCCGCGCGAGTGGCCGATCATGGCGGCCCACACCACTCTCGGATTCGTGCTGGCGACGGACGGCATGCGTCACGGAAACGCGGGGGTCCTCCTGGCGGCGCTGGCGATCTGGGTGATCGCGCTCAATGGGGGAACACTCGCACTCAACAGCGCTTTCGATCGCGATGCCGGGGACATTGGCTATCTCGACGCGCCGCCGCCCGCCCCGCGCGCCCTCGCGCACGCCGGCCTCGCGATCATGCTGCTCGGGCAGGCAGCTGCCTTCCTCCTGCCCACCGGCTTCGCCATCGCATATGCGCTGTGCTTCGCGCTCTCAATACTCTATAGCACGCCGCCGATCCGGTTGAAGGCGGTCGCTGGCGTCGACTGGGCGATCAACATGGTGGGTTTCGGAAGCCTGACACCGTATGCGGGATGGGCGGCGACAGGTCGGCCGCTGAGCGCGACTGCGTTCTGGGTCTTCCTGGCTTTTTGCCCATTGTTTGCCGCGCTGTATCCACTGACCCAGCTGTACCAGGTGGACGAAGACGCGGCGCGCGGGGATCGCACCCTGGCGATCGCGCTCGGCGCGCGAGGGAGTTTGACTGTCGCTCTGTTGGCGGTGCCGATCGCCTTCGGCTGCTTCGCCTGGGCAGGTGCGTCCTCCGATCCCGGAACGTTAGGATGGGCCGGTCTTGCGCTCGCGTTCGCAGGCTGGCTTGCCGTGCTCATCCCGTGGTGGCGCGCGCACGATCGCATGTCCATCGCACGACAGAAGCGCGGCATGTACCTCGCGCTGGGCGCGTGGGCGCTGACCGACGTCGCGGTCGTCCTGGCCTTCGCGCGCTGACCGCCTCGGCGCGACTCGTCATTGGCTGCGCGCCCTGCCATCTTGCGGATCCTTCACGAGAGCCGTCATGCCGGAAATTCTCCACGAGTTGCGCATCGCCGCGACGCCTGACCAGGTGTACCACGCGCTCACCTCGCCGGAGGGACTGTCCGCATGGTGGACGCGGGACGTCGTGGCGACCGCAACACTCGGAAGCACGTCGGAGTTCGGCTTCGATAACCACCAGACCGTG
>JANNOC010000160.1:0-2918 GCA_031398865.1 Gemmatimonadota bacterium
GCTCGGTCAGCGTCCCGGAAGGCACGTCCATCCTGGAAGCGGCGAAGCTCGCCGGCGTCCTGGTGCCGCACTACTGCTATCACCCGTCGCTCCCGGTTGCGGGCGTGTGCCGCATGTGTCTCGTCGAGGTGGAGAAAGCGCCGAAGCTGGCCGCGTCCTGCGCCACCGCGGTGGCCGAGGGGCAGGTGGTGCACGTGCATTCCGAAAAGGCGCGTGAGGCACGCACCGGCGTGCTCGAGTTTCTGCTCATCAACCATCCGCTCGACTGTCCCATCTGCGACCAGTCGGGCGAGTGCGAGCTGCAGGACTACACGTTCCAGGAAGGCCGCGCCGAGTCGCGCTATCAGGAACCGAAGCGCTTCAACCCAGTCGAGGATTTCGGCGGGGACGTGGTGTATGTCGCCAATCGCTGCATCCTGTGCACGCGCTGTGTGCGATTCATGGACGACGTCGCCAAGGATCCGGTGTTGAACGTGAGCGAGCGCGGGGATCGCGCTGTCATCGGAAAATTCGAGGACGCCGACCTCACGCATCCCTGGGCGACCAACGTCGTGGATCTCTGCCCCGTGGGTGCGCTGCTCTCGAAGGACTTCCTGAACAAGGCGCGCGCATGGGAGCTGGACCGAACCGCGTCCATCTGTCCCAACTGCACGCAGGGATGCAACACCATCATCGAGACGCGCGACAACACGGTGGTGCGCCTGCGCCCGCGCGCGAACGAGGCCGTGAATCAGTTCTTCATGTGCGATTACGGCCGCCTCAACTACCGCTGGATGAATGGGGCCGACCGTGCGGACCGGCCGATGATCCGCCGCAACAACCTGCTCACGTCAACTGACTGGGACACCGCGCTCGCTGCGGCCGCCGCCGCGATCCGTGGGAAGCGCGCCTTCGTGCTCGCTTCGCCAATGCTCTCGAACGAGTCGCTGTTCCTCCTGTCGCGACTCGCGAAGCAGGGCGGGGGCGCGGGCGCGTTTCGTGTCGAGCAGGGCGATGAGGCACCGCTGCCCGGCGTCGAGGATCTCGCGCTGCGCGCAGAACGTGCGGCCAACGTGCGCGGAGCGGAATTGCTTGGCTTCGCGAAGTCCGATGCCCCGCTCGACGGCCTGCGCCAGGGCGACGTGCTCATCGTCGCGGACGACATGCTCGATGGGATCGACGCGAGCGCCTTCGCGCGCGCCAGCGCGGTGATCGTGATCGGCTCAACCATGTCCGCCGCCACGGAAAGTGCGGCCGTCGTGCTGCCGGTTACCAACTTCAGCGAAGAAGAGGGCACGTTCACCAATCTGCGCGGCCGCGTGCAGCGCTTCATGCAGGCGAAGGCGGCGCCGGGGTCGGCGCGTCCTACGTGGTACGTGCTGGCCGATCTGCTCACCGCGCTCGGTGACCGCACCGGCTACTTCCTTCCGTCGGAAGTCTTCGCGGCCATGGCCGCGGAGCGCGCGGAGATGGCGGGCATGTCGTACGACTCGCTCGCGCTCAAGGGCGCGCTCCTCAGCGGCAGTGGCGTCGCGGTTGGAGCGAGCGCGTGACACCGATGCCGATGCCGGCGCTGCTCCTGCTGCAAACGCCGGATCCGCTGCTTCCCCCGCCCAGTACGGTGATCTTCATCGTGTTCACCGTCGTGAAGATGCTGATCGTCTTCACGGTCTACAGGGTGGGCGTCGCGATGCTGACGCTGGCCGAGCGCAAGATTTCGGCGTGGATCCAGGATCGGCACGGGCCGAATCGCGTGGGGAAGGGATGGCTGCAGCCCGCGGCGGACGGCCTCAAGAACATCATGAAGGAGGAGACGTACCCGGACGCGGCGTACACGCCGATCTTCATCCTCGCGCCCGCGCTCGCGTTCATCCCCGCCATGCTGACGTGGGCGGTGATTCCGTTCGCCGCGCCCTGGGCGTCGCGCTGGGGGCGCATCGACATGGTGGTCGCCGATCTGCCGGTCGGTTTCCTCTTCATCCTGGCGATCGGGTCGCTCGGTGTCTACGGCATCGTGCTCGCCGGATGGTCGTCGAACAACAAGTACGCGCTCCTGGGAGGTCTCCGCTCCAGCGCGCAGATGGTGTCGTACGAGATCTCGATGGGGATGTCCACCGTTCCGGTGCTGCTCCTCGCCGGCAACGCGACGCTCAGCACGATCGTGCATCAGCAGGCGACGGCCGGCCCGCTGATCGGCTGGAATGTGTTCAGCCTGACGATCGCGTTCTTCATTTTCCTCGTCGCGGCGTTTGCGGAGACCAACCGCCTGCCGTTCGACCTTCCCGAAGCCGAGTCGGAGCTCATCGCCGGCTATCACACCGAATACTCCGCGATGAAGTTCTCGCTCTTCTTCATCGCCGAGTACGCGAACATGGTGACGGCGAGCGCGCTGATGGCGACGCTCTTCTTCGGCGGCTGGGACATTCCCTTCACGGTGCGCGACAACACGGGCGGACTGCCGTTCTGGTTGGTGCTGGTGACGCTCGCGTTCTTTGTCGTGAAGGTGCTCTTCTTCCTCTTCCTCTACATGTGGATCCGGTGGACGCTGCCGCGCTTCCGCTACGACCAGCTGATGTCGCTGGGATGGAAGGTGATGCTGCCGCTGGCGCTCGCGTACATCGTGCTCATCGCCAGTGTGACGCTGGCACTGGACTACGCCGGCGTACCGCGCGACTGGCGCTTCAGTCTGGTGCTGCTCGGCATCAATCTCGTGCTGGTCGTGATCCTGTTCGTGCTGCTGGATCGCGGCCGCATCATCAGCCCGGCGTACGGCCGCGCGCAGCAGGCGGAAGTCAAACGCCTCCGCGCCATCAGCGGACGCTCGGCACTCACGCCCCCCACACCCCAGGCGGGTGACTGATGGCGATCACGGTCAAGGAAGTCGAGCGTCCCATCGAGCAGGTGAGCTACATCCGCGCGACGCTGCGCGGGATGGGGCA
>JANNOC010000178.1:0-3925 GCA_031398865.1 Gemmatimonadota bacterium
GCGACCGACAGTTCGGCGAACACGGAATGCCCATTCTCGACCCGTATCGTGACGGGCACGAGGCCGACACCTTCTTCCAGCACAATCCGCGTCTCCGGCCCGTCGAGCTCAATCTCTCCCAGCTCGGCGAGGACGTGCGCGGTGCCGATCGTCGGCGGAAATACGAACACGGTCTCGGAGTAGTTGAACTCGCGCGCGATCGACAGGAGCAGTGTCTCCGGAATGCCGCGTGCGTCCGGAAAGACGGCGAGCTGATTCCCGCCGGATGGCTCACTCGTGAAGACATCGGCGGTGATGAAACGGTGGTTCATTTTTATCGTCTATCTATGGTGGGGGCTGACCTGGCGCACGCCCGCCTGGTGCCCTTTGATGCAATCTGCGTCAAATCCGGCATATCGCGCGGACAAGGAAGCCATGACGATTCCTAAGTGTGCGTGCGACAACGGCTTGCTGTTGGGAGCGGGGGTTGCATTAGGGGACGCTAAGAAACCACTCCTGTATGGGGCCTAAACATGCATTCACGATCACTCCAGCGTCGAACGGGCATTACGCTCGTAGAGGTGTTGCTGGTCATAGGTATTACGGGGATTCTGCTTGCGTTTGCGCTGCCCCCCGCCGCGGCCGCAGTGCGCGCCGCGGACGTGCGGTCGGCGCGTCAGAAAATTGCCGCATCCATCGTACGCGCGCGCTCCGCTGCTATCCAGCATGG
The DNA here is from genome assembly GCA_031398865.1 of Gemmatimonadota bacterium. Lineage (GTDB taxonomy): Bacteria > Gemmatimonadota > Gemmatimonadetes > Gemmatimonadales > Gemmatimonadaceae > JANNOC01. Next base: position 710 of record JANNOC010000178.1, read on the forward strand.
GCGACGCGCGGAGTTCATTCGCGCCGGGAATATCATCTCCGTGACTGTGCAGGCCGGGAATGTCCAGGAGAGGGTGGGCGCCCCCATCAATCTGAACGACACTCACGGCGTCAATCTCGTTGCGAGTCGCGACACGATCGCTTTCGATCCTCGCGGGTTCGCCATCGGACTCGGCTCCCTTCAGACCTTCGTCGTAACAAAGGGGGTGCTTTCCGATTCCGTGTGCGTGACGAGGATGGGGCAGGTGACTCTGCGTGGCTGCGGAGTCGTCTGATGTCACGCGTTTCGCGGAAAAGCGTTCGGGCGCGGGGACGCGCCGGCTTCACGATCGTCGAGCTCGTGATCGCCGTGATGATACTCGGAGTTGGAATCCTGGGTCTAGCGAGTACGGCCACCGTCATGTCGCAAATGGTGTTCGGCGGAGCACAGCGTACCCTGGCTGCGCACGCGGCACAGTCGCGATTTGAGCAGTTGCGATCCGTCTCCTGCGTTTCATTGGTCGGAGGCAGCGTAACTACGCGCGGCATCGTCGAAAGCTGGACGGTCACCGCGCTGCCCAAAGCGCGCGATGTTTCCGTGACAATCACCTATCCTGGACGAAGGGGAAGCAGGACGCGTGTATTTCGAAGTCTTGTCCCGTGCGAGTGAATCTATGAGCAGCGTGCGAACAACTGGTCGTGGCTCGCGTGGACCGCGAAGCGGTTTCACGTTGCCTGAGATGCTTGTCGCCCTCGGTCTTTTCGCCATCGTCATGGGTGCGATCGTCGGCACGATGCGCCGTCAGCAGCGCTTCTACTCCGATGCGGCCTCGATCATCGAAGTTCGGCGTAACGTGCGCCAACTTGCCGATCTCCTCCCCTCGGAAATGCGAGCGATCGCACCCGTCGGCGGTGATATTTACGCGATGACCGATTCGTCGCTCGATTTCCGTGCGCCACTCGGCGCCTCGATGCTCTGCGTTATCGACGCGGGCCGCGCCTCGATCGTGTTACCTCCCACCCAGCTCGCTCGGCAAAACGCCCTCTCCGCATGGTCGTCCGAGCCGGGCCTGGGCGATTCGCTCTTCGTGTATGACGAGGGAAACTCTCTCGCGACTGCCGATGACAGTTGGCGGGTGCACGAGATCACGTCCGCTTTCGCGTCGGGGTCCTGCCCGCTCACCAATCGCCTCGTGACAACCGCGGGCGAAGCAGCGCTGGGACTTCGCTTATCGATTTCGCCTGCCTTGGCGGCCACCGTGACACTGAACGCGCCCATTCGTTTCTTCCGCCGTGCGCGCTACAGCCTGTATCGGGCCCCGAATACAAACTGGTACGTTGGCTATCTCTCCTGTCGAACCTTCCGCACACCTGTATGTGATCCGATCGACGCGATAAGCGGTCCGTACCTCCCTTACGGGGCTGCCGGCGGCCTGACTTTTACCTATTACGACTCCGCGGGTACGATAACGGCGACTCCCGCTCGGGTCGCGCGCATCGATTTTGTGGCACGCGCGGAGACACCTCAGGCTCTCGGCTCGCGCGGACCGGGCGGACTTCCCATGCGTGATTCGCTGAACGTGCGCGTCGCGATACGAAATAGGCAATGAGCACGCATCCTGGAGAGAACTCGATGAGTACGCCGAGCCGCACATACATTCGCCCGACTGTACGCTCAGCGCACCGACTGATGCACGCCCAGCCGCGACGCGGAGCACGGCGCGGCATAGCGCTCGCGATCGCGCTGTTCGCGATCGTCATCATCGGCGCGATGGTGGCCGGCATCTTCTTCGTGTCTACCCAGGAATTCCGCATCGGCCGGAATAATCTTGCCCAACCTACTGCTCTCGGTGGGGCGGAATACGGTCAGACCAGGATTCTCAACGACTGGGACCGCGCCTGGAACACGCGACTGCGGAAGGGAGACACGCTGCTGCGCGTATATACTCCGATGAGCGGAGCCGTCGACACCGTTCGCGTCACCAAGCTTGGCGACCTGCTCTATCACGTCGTCTCGGAAGCGCGCGTGGGCCAGGGCGCAGAAGAGGGGGCCCGCCGCCGAACGAGCTCGCTTCTGAAATTGCGAATCCCCGAGATCAACATTCTTGGCGCGGTCACGACACGCGGCGTACTGGAAATCGACCAAGCCACGATCAATGGCGCGGATACGCCCCCGACAGGATGGGACTGCCCGCCGCCAGGACCAGCCGTGGCAGCGGTCGCGACATCTTCGGCGGGCGACCTCCAGTTCGACCACTGTATCCCGGGGGAGTGTCTGCAGGGAAACCCACGAGTATTGGTGACTCCCGCGGCGGCTGACACCAACACCTACTTCACCTACGGGGGTCTCAAGTGGGCAGATCTCGTGGCGATGGCCACCCGGACATATGCGGCCGACGCCGATATCCGCAATGCAACTCCGTCGGTGTCAGGCGGGGTGTGCAACACCGGGAACACGCTCAACCTGGGCGACCCGAACAGAAATGCGGTCACTCCCGGAGCCTGTGAAAGCTTTTTCCCGGTCGTTCATGCACAGGGTAGCCTGAGGCTTCGCGATGGCGTAGGACAGGGCATTCTTCTCGTGGAGAATGACCTCCGGCTGGACAATTTTCAGTGGTACGGTCTGGTCATTGTCAGAGGCGAGCTCAGAGCGGAGGCCGCGGGCGCGATAAGCAACATTCGCGGAGCGGTCATGGCGGCCAACCTGGGGACCAACAACAGTGGCAGCGACGAGAGCGAGATCGATGAGAGCAACGTCACCTTCTCCCGGTGCGCTGTCGTCAAATCGCTTATCGGCATGGCACTCCCGGCCAGAGCCAAACAGCGAGCCTGGAGCGAGCTCTTTTGAGCGCCGCCATTCCGGCATGTCACGCAAGGTGCTGTCAGCTCAGGAGCGGATACGCTCAGCGACGGTCCCGGACGGAGCCATTCGTCTGATTCGTTAGGCAACCTGAAGGCAGGCGAGATTACTTCTCCGCCATGAACGGATAACGGTAATCCGTCGGCGGCGAGAACGTCTCCGTGATCGTTCGCGCGCTCACCCAGCGCACGAGATTGAGCTTGGAGCCAGCCTTGTCGTTGGTGCCGCTGGCGCGCGCGCCGCCGGCCGCCGCCGATCTACACACATCTAAGCACACGACCTGCGGCGTGCGTCTAACGCCCAAGCTGCAGGCGCTCCCATAGTTGCCGCCGCTCGCGGCGGCGTGCTCTCCCTACATCATAGAGCCGCCGCGAGCGG
>JANNOC010000241.1:0-2686 GCA_031398865.1 Gemmatimonadota bacterium
CCGTAGTATCCCGCGATCAGACCTAACGACACGCCCAGCAACAGGGCGACGCTCTGCGAGATGATGCCCACCATGAGCGAGACGCGAGCGCCATGCACCAGACGCGCCCAGATGTCGCGTCCCTGGATATCGGTGCCGAGCCAATGCGCGGCGGACGGTGAGGCGAGCTGGTTGGCCAGGTCGATGCTCACCGGGTCGTAGCGCTGGATCACTGGTGCCGAGAGCGCCGACGCCACCATGAGCGCGACGACGACCACCCCGATAAGCGCGCGCGTGTCGCGGCGGAGGCGTGGCCAGACGCCGCGACGCGATGCCGGACGAGAGAGCGTGGTCACGCCGGCTCCTGGAGCGCCGGGGGCGTGCCAGGTGGCTGCCGGCGCCAGCGGCGATGATGCCAGAAATACTGCTCGGGCGTGAGTCGGACGAGGCGTTCGAGGGTCTGCGTATAGGCCGCGACCGTCGCGTCCACATCGCGCTCCCGACTGCCGGTGTCGCGCACTTCCACGGCTTCCAGGATCATGCGATACCGGCCGCTCGGCTGCCGCACCGCGGTGGCGAAGACCACCGGAACGCCCAGCCGCAGTGCCAGCACCGCGGGGCCGCGCGGTGTTTTGGCGGGACGGCCGAAGAACGGAACGAAGGTGGACGCGAGGCCACGCACGCCCTGATCCGCGACGAAGGCGACGCCATGTCCCTCGCGCAGGGCGCGCGGCGTGCGTCGCACGGCGTCCGCGTCATGGATCACGGTCATCCCAATGCGCGTGCGCGTTTGCGTCAGGTACGCGTCGAACAGCGGGTTCGACATGCGGCGGGCGATGGCGTCGATCGGGATGCCGCGCGCAGCGAGGTACGACCCCGCGAGCTCCCAGTTGCCGAGGTGTCCCGTCACCAGGATGACACCCTTCCCCAGCGCCAGAGCGTTCTGCAGGGACGGCCACCCGTCGTCGCCCTCGAAGAGCTCGATCACGCCCGCCGGCCCCAAACCGCCGAGGAGGGCTGTTTCGATCGCATTGCGTCCGAAGTTGGCGTAGGCCCCGCGCGCAATGCGAATCACCCCCGTGCGATCCAGCGCCGGGAACGCCGCGGCGATCTGGCTCTCGACCACACGGCGCCGGATGCCTAACGGCCGATAGCCGAGCAACCCGATGCGCGCCCCCAGCGCCGTGGCGCGGCGCCAACCGAGCCGCTGGAGCACGGCTACGGCGCCGAGCAGGCCATAGTACTGCGCGCGATGCGCGAGCGAGGCGCTCATCGTCCCATCCACGCGCCGACCGCGGTGTCGGCGAACGCCAGCGTCTCGCGCGCCACGCGATCCCAGTTGAAGTACGTCTCGACGGCATGGCGCCCCGCACGACCCATGCTCTCGCGCAGCGAGTGATCGCGCAAAAGGCGAGCGACAGCCTCGGTGACCGCATGCACGTCTTCCGGCGGCACCAGCAGCCCTGTCTCACCGTCCCGGACGGCGGAGGCGACACCTCCCGAGCGCCCCGCCACCACAGGCGTTCCGCTCGCCGCCGCCTCCACGAACGCGATGCCGAACCCCTCGATGCTGATGTCCCCCTCCGCACGCGAGGCCCCCAGATACACGTCGGCTGTCGCATACGCTTCCGCGATGGAGTCATCCGACATCTGTCCGGCGAAGATGACGCGTTCCGCGACGCCTAACGCCGCCGCAAGATCACGGAGGCGCCCGAGATCCGGCCCGGAGCCGACGATCAGATAGTGCAGCGTCGGGAACTCCGCGCGCAGCAGTGCCAGCGCGCGGATGCCGATGTCCTGCCCCTTGTGCGGCACGAGGCGCGCGACCGTCAGCATGACGAGCGCGCCGCTCAAGGAGAGCGTCCGCCGCAGGGCGCCCGTATCCCGGTCAGGGCGAAAGTGCGCCGGGTCGGTGCCGAGATCGATGTGCGCGATCGGTGGAATCCGTTGCACGCCGAGCAGGCGCATCGTGTCCCGCGTGAGCTCCGCGGTCCAGGCGGAAATGGCGACGACCCCCGCCGCGCGACCCAGGATGTATCGCGCGGCCACACGCTTCAAGCGATGGCGCGCCTTGCAACGCTCGATGAGCAGATCGCCACCGTTCACGTACACCAGATACGGCACGCCCGTGCGGATGAGCGCCCACCACGCGACGAACCCCGCCGGGCGGATATTGCCGCAGTGCACGACATCCGGGGTCTCCTCGCCATGGGCGCCACGCGCGGTGCGGCGTGCGAGCCAACGTGCCCAGCGCATGCGATTGATCGTGCGGCGCGCGCCGGCAAAGGTGAAGCGCTGTCGGTGGATTGGATACGACTCACCGCGATCGAAGGCCGGCGCGTCGGGATGCGCCACTGTGGACACCTCGATGCTGTTCGGCCCCATCCGCCGGCACAGCTCCACGTGCCGACGCGCCATGCCGCCGCTGTCGGGGGGATAGTCGGCCGTGAGGAAGAGATGCTTCACAGCGGATTCACCCATTCTCTGTCCTCGAGAATGTTGTGAATCCGCTGATCGAACGTGTGATGCTCCCGGATGAAGCGCTCGCCATTGACGCGCACGCGGGCGCGCTTATCCGGATGCGCGACGTAGTGGGCGATGCGCGCCAGGCAGGACGACACGTCGTCATACCACGCACAGTGCACGCCGTCGATCAGCATCCGGTCAGCGCCGGGCGTGCGCGCGCCGAGGTAGAAGCCGCCGGCGA
>JANNOC010000326.1:0-3725 GCA_031398865.1 Gemmatimonadota bacterium
GTGCCCTCGGTGGCCGAGCGTTTCGCCATCGCCCTGGAGCACGCACGCATGGCACAGGACTTCGAGGCTGACCCACGCGGCGCCGCCATCGAGTTCCGGAAGCATCTGGGCTGGTACGTGAAGGGGCTCCCCGGTTCCGCGGACGTACGACGCCAGCTTCACGCCGTCGAATCCCTCGACGAGGTCGAGGGAATTTTCGCTGACTATCTCGCCGAGGGACCTCGGGAGATGGGCGATACGCGAGCAATGGGGGAGGAGCTTCCGCTCGAGAGCGCGGTCGCGTGACCAGCGACCGTGTGCTCGCGCTGCTGAACTCCGTCGCAGACGGGTCGCTCACGGTTCCAGATGCACTCGGCCGACTCTCCCGCGAACCCGTGCAATCGCTTCCGTTCGCGTCCATCGATCACCACCGTGCGCTCCGCCAAGGCTATCCGGAAGTCATCTACGCACCGGGCAAGACGCCGGGGCAGACGGTCGAGATCGCGGCGCGAATCGCCGAGCGTGGCGATGGCTTCCTGGTCACGCGCGCCGACGCCGAGGTGCGCGAGGTGCTGCACGTCCGGTTTCCGCGCGCGGAAATCAACGAGCTCGGTCGCACCGTACACCTCCCGGCTGACGACCCCGCACCACTGGGAGTGAAGAGTATTCTGATCGTCACCGCCGGCACCAGCGACCTCCCCGTCGCGGAGGAAGCTGCGGTGACGGCGCATGCGCTCGGCAACCCCGTCGCGCGTCTGACCGACGTCGGCGTCGCCGGGATTCACCGGCTCCTGGCCCGTCAGGACGCGTTGATGGAAGCGTCGGTCATCGTGGTGGTGGCGGGAATGGATGGCGCGCTCCCGAGTGTTGTTGGCGGGCTGGTTCGCGTCCCGGTCATCGCGGTGCCGACGAGCGTCGGCTACGGCGCCAGCTTCGGCGGCGTCGCCGCATTGCTCGCGATGCTCAACAGCTGCGCGTCCGGCGTCACGGTCGTGAACATCGACAACGGCTTCGGCGCGGCGGTCGCGGCGTCACGGATCGCGCACGCCTAACGACATCGGGCGACACGTGACGTCGCGCCCGCACTGGCGCCGCGAGCTGGCGCTGGCGGCCCTCTGGCTCGGGGCACTCGCGCTGGCCGCCGTCATCGCGCGCATGGGAGCCGATCCGCCGCGCTGGGTGAAGCTGGCGGCGTCGGCTATCGTCGTCGCGGGCGCGACGGGATTGTTCGCCCATGGTCGGCGGCTCGCATCGAAGGCAAGCCGCTGGTCGCACCGCTGGTCGCTGCTGCTGCGCGGCCATCACGCGGAGGTCGTGCTTCCGATCGTCATGGTCGCCGCGGTCGCGACGGGTGCTCTCGCGTCGCCTCTGCTGGTGCTCGCCGCCGTGTGCGTCCTCGCCCTCGCGCAGAGCGACCTGCCTCGCGCCGCCATCTACGCCGCCATCGTGCTGGGGAGCCTCACTGCGATGGACGTGCTGCGCGACGGACGAATTGACCCCGGGCATCTGGTTCTCGCCGCCGCCGTGCTCGCGGGCCTGGGCGTGCTTCCGGTCGTCCGGGGGCGGCGCGACCGGGAGGAGATCGAGCAGGCGACGCTGCGCGCCGAGCGACTCGAGGCGTTCTTCGCGCACAAACGCGGCGAGGGGCCGCGAAGCGACGCGGAGGGAGCCGCGTCCACCACGGTTCCGGCGGTGAACAGCGCCAGCCCGGTGCGGTCCGACGCCGATGCTGCCGGAAACAAGTGGCAGCTGGCGAACTATCTGCGCGACGTGCGCGATCTGCTGGGTGCCGACGAAGTGGTCTTCTGGCGCGCGGAGGGTGATGAATCGGACTATCGGCCTGCCGCATGGTACACATTGCGTGGGGACGCGCCGCGCGACGTGTCGCCCGCGACGCGGCGATTCGTCGCCTGGAGCGTGCAGGAGCAGATGGTGCACTGCATCGGCGAGCAGGACCACGTGCATCTCGCGATCGCACCGGTCATCGACGACCAGGCGACCCTGCTCGGCGCGTTGAGCATGAGTTCCGCAACCGGCTTCGTGTCCGCCCGGAGCGAGATCAAGCGGTGGCTACCACGCTTCGCGACGCAGGTGGCGGCGCTGGCGGATCTGCTGTTGGCGCGCGGAGCGCTGGAGCACGAGAACCGGAGCACCGCCGCGATTCTGAATGCGTCAGCGGAATTTCAGAACAGCCGCTCGCTGGGTGCTCTGGCCACGCTGATCGCCGAGCGCAGCCTCGAGCTGACGGCGGGCAACCGCGCCGCTCTGGTGCGCTGGCACGCGCGCGACGAGCGCGGGTCGGTGCAGGGGGTCACGAGGCAGCATGTGGTCGCTGCCGGGTTCGAGATTTCCGCTGACTCCACCGTTGCCGCGTGCTGTCGGTCCGGCGATCAGCTGGTGCTCGAGAGCCCGCTGGCCATCGATCGGAGTCGGCCCGTGTATGGTCCCGGTGAGCGTCAGCGCGCGATCGGGTCGCTGGGCATCATCCCGATCCAGCGCGACGGCATCGTGACCGGCGCGATCGTCCTCGAGGGCGACGCACCGCACGCCGTGCGGGTCCGGGATGCGCAGCGCGTGCAGATCATCGGCGCCCTGGCTGCGCGGGCCCTGGAGACGCTCTGGGAGATCGAGGAAGCGGGGAAGCGCGCGCAGACCGATGCACTGACCGGGCTGGGCAACCGGAGGTTCTTCGACGAGCATGTGGAGCGGGTGCTCCGAGAGGCCGATCGTTCGGGTGCCACCGTGGCGCTCATCGTGGCCGACGTGGACCACTTCAAGGCAGTGAACGACAACTTCGGTCATGACGCGGGCGACGCGATTTTGCAGCGTGTCGCCGCCACCTTGGGCGACGTGGTGCGTACGTCTGACTTGCTCGCGCGTTTTGGGGGAGAGGAGTTCGCGATCCTCCTGCCGAACACGCATCTCACCGGCGCCTGCGAATTGGCGGAGCGGTTACGTCGCGCGGTGGAGCAGCGCGTGGCGACCGTGGGTGGACGACAGATTCCGGTGACCGCGTCGTTCGGCGTCGCGAGTTATCCGGAGACGGCGAAGTCCAAGGATGACTTTTTCCCAGCGGCTGACAAGGCGCTGTACCGCGCTAAGAAGGATGGGAGAAACAAGGTGAGATCAGCGGAGCTAACTGTCGAGGCAACTGGAAATTAGCCGCAGCATATCGAGGTGTTTGTTGCGCGACCGCGCATTGACTTGCGCGGGTCGCTCCGCTAAATTGCACGCTACGGGGGCGACTGGCTTCGACGGGGTTGGTGAAGCTGTGGCTGCGTGCCCAGGTACTCGGGTCCCTGGTAAAACACTCGGGAAATTTTTAACTGCCAACGACAACTTGGCCTTGGCTGCGTAACCTCTCGTAGGTTACAGCACCTGCCCACTGAGTAGCCCTCCCGAGGCGACTCGATGGGTATCGCAAATTCGGGATAGCCCCGCGGTGCGTCTTCCGCTGCGGGGCGAAACTCTAGAAGACTTATCCGGCGGTGGGCTGCCCACTGGCCAGCAGCCGGAGACATCAATCAGTGGACTACGCACGTAGACGCTGTGGTGAATCTTGTCTCGGACCGGGGTTCGATTCCCCGCGCCTCCACTCGCTAGAAAACCCCCGGATCGGGCCTCCGCCGATCCGGGGGTGTTTTTTCGGGCTCTTCCGGAAAAAGCGGGGTGACACCGGCGTGGAGGCGCGGTACGGCTGGCCATCGGAGCCGCCTTCCCGGACTGGTCACATTCGCGCGGAATTC
>JANNOC010000337.1:0-5539 GCA_031398865.1 Gemmatimonadota bacterium
CGCCCATTGCCGACAGCCGATAGGCCTCACCGCCAGGAGACCATGGCCAACAGCCGCTCGTTGAGGGTCGCCATCTACGCCGGCAGCTTCGACCCCATCACGCGAGGACACGAAGACCTGATCCGCCGGACGCTGGAGTTCGTGGACCGTCTGGTCGTGGCCGTCGCGACAAATATGTCGAAGCAACCGCTCTTTACGGTGGCTGAGCGGCTGGACTTCATTCGGCAATCGGTTGGCGCGAACCCGCGCGTGGACGTGCGGCAGTTCGACGGGCTGCTTGCCGCGTTCGCCAGAAGCATGGACGCGAAGCTTCTGATTCGCGGCCTCCGCGCCGTGAGCGACTTCGAATACGAGTACCAGATGGCGCTGATGAATCGGCATCTGTATGCCGAGCTGGAAACCGTGTTCATGGTGCCGTCCCTGGACACGACCTACATCAGTTCGAGTCTGGTGCGCGAGGTCGCGCGGTTCAACGGAGACATCGAGGATCTGGTGCATCCCCTCGTCGCGAAGGCGCTGCGAGCGCGCTTTGCCGCGGACAGAGACCTGCGCTCGTGAGCTTTGTCGAGCGACTGCGGGCCCGCGCGCGGGCGCAGCCGCGTCGCATCATCTTTCCCGAGAGCGCTGATGAGCGTACGCTGATCGCCGTGCAGGCGCTCGCGCGCAGCGGCATCGTCGAGCCGGTTCTCGTGCTCGACCCGGAAGCGCAGGAGACGCACCCGCTGGTGATGGAGTTGGATATCGACGTGGTGGATCCACTCACGGACGAGCGGCGCGAACGGGCGATGGACGATCTGGTCGCGGCGCGGGGGTCCCGCGGGCTGTCGGTCGCGGAGGCGTATCGCCTCGCGGGAACGCCGCTGTACCTCGCGGCCTCGCTGCTCCGGCACGGGGAGGTCGACGGTTGCGTCGCGGGCGCCGTAGCGACGACGGCGGACGTCCTGCGCGCCGCGCTGTGGCTCGTGGGTCCGGCCCCGAACGTCCGCACGGTCTCCAGCGCGTTCTACATGACAGTGCGACCATTTCGCGATCGCGAGGACGAGACTCTCACCTTCGCGGACTGCGCGGTGGTCCCGTATCCCACGGCGGAGCAACTGGCTGACATCACGATGGCCGCCGCCGCCGATCGTGTCCGCATTGTCGGTGACGCACCCCGTGTGGCGCTGTTATCCTTCAGCACGCAAGGGAGTGGAACAGGGCATTCCGTCGCGCTCGTTCAGGAAGCGGTGAGCATTCTTCGCGAGCGCGCGCCGGCACTCGCCGTGGACGGGGAATTGCAGGGTGATGCGGCACTGATGCCCGCGGTCGCAGCGCGGAAAGCCATGGGCAGTCTGGTGGCGGGACAGGCCAATGTGCTAATTTTTCCGTCGCTCGACGCGGGCAACATCGCCTACAAGCTGGTGCAGCGACTGGCCGGCGCGAGTGCGGTGGGTCCTATTATTCAGGGGCTCGCGCGACCCTGTAACGATCTGTCGCGGGGCGCGACGGCAGACGACATCATCAACGTAGCGGCGGTCACGGCGCTGCAGGCAGCCGGTTCGCCGCACTCGCACGACGGGTAAGTCCCGCGGAGACTGAGCACATGAGCTTCTCGATCAAGAAGCAGGGAGACGTGGTCGTGGTGGACGTGGAAGGACAGCTGATCGTCGGCAATCGCCAGGAGCTCAAGCAGAAAGTGCTCGACGAGCTCGAGAAGGGCGAGAAGAAATTCCTCATCGATTTCAGCCAGACCGGCTACATCGACAGCTCGGGCCTCGGTGTGCTGGTCTCGTTGTCGAAGAAGATCCGGGAGCAGGGCGGGGAACTGCGCCTCGCCAATCTCAATGACGATCTGAAGACGCTCTTTGAGCTGACGAAGCTCGACACGCTGTTCCAGATCGCCGATACCCGGGAACGCGCGCTCGAAAGCCTGTGAGGCTAGCGTCCGCGGCCCGGCCGCGCGGCTCTGTGCGGCGTAGCGCGGCGCATCTCGCCCTGCTGCGCCGCGTTGCATTGGCGGCCGCATGAGGGACCTGTGCGCCACCAGCCTGTTCGACGGCGCCGAACCCATGCGCGTCGCACTCGACGTCGAGATCCCGAGCGACGTTCGCCACATCGAGCGGATCGTAGAGCTCGTCACGCGTCAGTGCGAGCAGCTCTCGCTCAAGCCACATCACTGCTCGCTGAACGTTCCCGTTGCCCTCACGGAAGCCATCGCAAATGCGATCCTCCGCGGAAATCGCGAGAGTGCGGAGAAGCATGTGCGCGTGCGTGCCTGCATCGGCAAGACCTCGCTCGTGCTCGAGATCGCGGATGAGGGCCGCGAGTTCGATCTCGAGGAATGCCTCATCGACCCGACCTCTCCCGAGAACATCGAGCGCGAGGATGGCCGCGGTCTTTTCCTCATGCGCAAGCTGATGGATCGCGTCGAGCGTTACACCGATCACGGGAACGTCGTTCGGCTCACGCTCTTCCGCCCGTGAAAGAGATCGGCGCCGTCCTCGCCGCCTTCCACGAGGCGACGGGATGCGAGGCGGCGCTGTGGTCCGCGCCGGAAGGTGCCGCGGCCGCCGTCGTCGACTTTGCACTGCCGTCCGGGTCGTGCGCTCCATCACTCGACGACCTTCCCGGTCCGGGTGACCGGATGGAGGTCGCGACTCCTCGCGGCGCTCGTCTGGTGAGCTCGATTCCCGGCCCGGGGCGCGCGTGGCTTGCCGTCGGACCCTGTGTCGAGGAAGGCAGGGCGCCCGCCCTCTATCTGAACTTGTTGCTCCCGGTAATCACCCAGTACCGGCAGTCGGCGCTCGAAGTGGAGCACGCAGCGAACGAGCTCGCTGAGCGATACGAAGAGATCAACCTGCTGTACACCATCAGCGAGATCCTCGGTCGCACGGTGACGCTGGAAGAAGCCGCGGCAACGATCCTGACCGAGATTTCCGAAACCGTCGGCGCGCGACGGGGGTCGATCCTCGTGCACGACCGCGTGACCGGAACGCTGCAAGTGGTCGCCGCGCTCGGCGTCCGAGCGGAGGACTTGCAGCCGATTGCCGTGGACGACGAATTCTGCGTCTCGGCGTGCGTCTTCCGCGAGCAGCATCCGCGCATCGCGGAGGCGGGCGATATGGTCTGCGACTCGGAAAGCGCGTATCGTCGCGGTGCCATGTTGTCGGTGCCCATCATGTGGACGACGCCCGACGGGGGCGAGCCACTGGGTGTCGTCAATCTGTCGGATCGGCGGTCACGGCAGCCCTTTACCGCCGGTGACCAGAAGCTGGTCGCCGCGATTGCGACGCAGATCGGCACGGCCATTCAAAACGCGCGCCTGGTGCGCGCGTCGCTCGCGCAGCAGCAACTCGTGCAGGAGATGCAGCTCGCGCACGACCTGCAGATGAAGCTCCTGCCGAACACCAGCATCGTGCACCCGGAAGCGGTCGTATCGGCGCGGGTCGTGCCGGCGGAGAGCGTCGGAGGAGACTTCTATCACCTGTTTCGTCTGGGCGGCGGCCGCACGGGGGTGATGATCGGCGACGTGTCGAGTCACGGCTATCGCGCCGCGCTCATCATGGCGCTGGCGATGAGCGCGGCGGCCATCCATGCGCAGACCACCAGCGACCCCGGGGAGACGCTGCAGGCGCTGCTCGATTCGCTGCGGGACGAGCTCACCACCACCGAGATGTTCATCACCGCGTTTTACGGAGTCATTGACAAGAAAGCGGGCGTGCTGCGGTACGCGAACACCGGTCATCCGCATGCCTTTGTCGTCACGAGCGACGGTGAGGTCGAGCGGTTGCACGCGCTGGACCCGCCCCTCGGGATGGTGGACGAGCCGCCGCGCGCCGCATCGCGCGCGTGGGTCCCCGGGAAGGACCTGTTGCTCCTGTTCACCGATGGGGTAAGCGACGCGCGCAATCGCGCGGACGCGCGGTTGGGGGAGCAACGGGTGCTGGAGATGGTGACCACGTACCGTGACGAAGCGCCCGCCGCGATCATGCAACGACTGCTCGACGCGCTGGATTTGCACGTCGGCGATATTCCGCGCCGCGACGACCTCACGCTCGTCATCGCCCGAAGCTGACTGCACCCGGACGCCGCCCATGAAGCGTCCATCGCGCGAGCGTTCATCGCCAGGTTTCCCTCCGACGCTGAAGCGCTTCGGTCAGCACTTCCTGCACGACCAGCGGGTGCTGTCGGGGATTGTGGAGGGGCTCGCGTTGACCGGCGAGGAGACGGTCCTCGAAATCGGTCCGGGCCGGGGCTCGTTGACGGACCTTCTCGTGGATCGCGTCAGGCAGCTCGTCGCCATCGAGCTTGACCGCGCGCTCGCCGAGTTATTGCGCGCCAAGCACGCGAACCGCCAGCATGTGCGGATCGTACAGGGTGACGTTCTAGAGCTGAACCTTGGCGAGCTGGCCGGCGGGCCGTTCCTGCTGGTCGGCAACGTGCCGTACTACATCACGACGCCGATTCTCTTCCATGCGTTACAGCCGCCGCGGCCGCAGCGCGCCGTGTATCTGGTGCAGCGCGAGGTCGCCGAGCGCGTCGTGGCGGCGCCGGGATCGAAAGTGTATGGGGCGCTGTCGGTAAACGTCCAGGCGGTGGCGCACGCGGAAGTGCTGATGCACGTCCCTCCCGGCGCATTCTCGCCGCCTCCACGCGTGGACTCGGCCGTGCTCCGCATTACGCCGCTGGAGGTGGGGGTGGTGCCCGATGGGCTGGCCGATCGCTTTCGCCGCCTCGTCATTGCCTCATTCGGTTTGCGGCGGAAGCAGATGCGGCGCGTCCTGCGAACCGTGCTCGGCACCGACGCCGGCGAAGCGGAGCGTCTCCTGCGCGATGCGGGGATCGATCCCGACGCGCGGCCCGAGACGCTGTCACCGTCGAATTTCGGCGCGTTACTGCGAGTAGTGAACGAGCGCTGACCTCGTCGTGGCGGGCGGAGCCGCGGCTATTCCTTGTTCGTCAGCGCGAAGGACAGCCCTTCCAGCTCCATCGCCATGTTCACGCTCTTGAGGGTGACGTCCGCCGGCACCTGCAGCTGTGCGGGCACGAAGCTGAGAATCGCTCGCATCCCCACCGCCACGATGCGGTCCACGACGCTCTGGGCCTCTTCGGCCGGGATGGCGAGCACCGCGATGTCGGGACGATGCTCCGCGACATCCCGCTCAAGCGTGGCGATGTCTCGCACCGCGAGCGACTCCCAGGTCTGCCCAATCCGATCCGGATCGTTGTCGTAGACGGCGACGATCCGGAAGCCGCGCTGACGAAAGCCGCGGTAGCCCGCGAGCGCCGCGCCGATCTTCCCGGCTCCCACGATGATGACGCGCCACTCCCGACCCAGGCCAAGAATCTCGCGCAAGCGTGACGCGAGCTCCGGCACGGAATACCCCAGCCCTCTTTTCCCGAAGGATCCGAAGAAGGACAGATCTTTGCGCACCTGCGCTGATGTCGTCCCTCCCTGGCTGGCGAGCTCGTCGCTGGAGATGGTCGCCAGGCCGCGCCCCTCGAAATCCTCGAGAAATCGAAGGTACAGGGAGAGTCGTCGGACGGTGGAATCGGCGAT
>JANNOC010000341.1:0-4434 GCA_031398865.1 Gemmatimonadota bacterium
GCTGTTCGTCGGCTCGTCGACCACGATCAGTCAGGCAGGGCCAGCCGCCGTCTTGTCCTTTGCCATCGCAGGCTTCATCATCCTGCTGGTCATGCGGATGATTTCCGAAATGGTCGCCGATACGACGGCGTGTGCCACGGGCGAGCTGGTCTTCGACCTGGCATGCGAGCTGGGAATGCGGATCACGGAGCCGGTCGCGAAGGCATTGTACGCGGCGATTCTCACCGACACCGGCGGCTTCCGCTTCAGCAATACCTCGCCGCGGTGTCACGCGATCGCGGCCCATCTCCTCGCCGCCGGCGTGGACGCCGAGGAGATGTACCGGCAGATCTACGCCTCCGTTCCGGTGGGCCGGTTGCAGTTACTCCGGGACGCATTGGACACGCTGGAAATCGACGAGCAAAAGGGCATCACCTGGATCTCGGTTCCTGCGGGCGCGCTGGAGCGATACGATCTCACGTCGGAGGATCTCGACGGCATCGTCGAGCATGCGCGCTCCATCTCCGGAACGCGGCTGGCGCTCTTTTTCAGAGACCTCGGCCACGGAAAGGTAAAGGTCTCGTTCCGAAGCACGGGCGACGTGGATGTGAATCGCTTTGCTCGCGCGTTCGGCGGGGGCGGGCACGCCAAGGCGTCGGGGGCACTGATCGTCGGCGGACTCGAAGAAGTGCGTGAACGTGTCGTGGACGCGGCGCGCGAATTCATGAACAATCACGCGGGCGCCCCGTGAGCTTGTGACGCCTGGCGCGGCGTCTACCTTTCGGTGATGCGTGTCTGGCGTCGGTCGGTCGTGCTTCGTGAAGATGGCATCGAGTCTCGCATCCGGGATGTGCTCGCCGCGATGCTGCCGCTGCTGCGCCTGGAGACCTCCGTCATCACGCTCGTCTCCTACGACGTCCTCACCGGAGTCGCGGTGCTCTCGCTGACGGGAGATTGCCCCGACTGTCAGATGTCAGCCGCGACACTGCACGCAGGCATCGAAGCACACCTCCGCACGCGCATTCCGCAAATTCGTGCGGTTCGTCTCGCGGATCACAGTGAACCACTTCAATGACAGAAACTCTGCAGCATCGTATTGCTCGCGCGCTCGCCGCGGTCACGAGTCCGCGCGCCCGGACCGACGTGGTCAGTGCCGAGATGGTGCGTGACATCGGAACCACGACGGAGGGCAAGGTGCGCCTGACGCTGATGCTGTCGCCGGACGACGACGCGGCGCTGGTGCGCGAAGTACGCCGAGCCGTCGAAGGCGTCGAGGGAGTGACCGAGGTGCGAGTCGACGTGCAGGACGCGGCGCGGCCCTCCGTGCCGCCGGCCGCAGCCGCAAAGCGTCGCGCGCTTCCCCTGATGGCGGAGCCCAAGGCCGCCGCGCCGCGCCCGCCGGCACCGACGCCGCATCTCTATCCGCATCTCGGGCGGGTGATCGCGATCTCGAGCGGAAAGGGCGGCGTCGGCAAGTCCACCGTGACCACCAATCTCGCCGTGGCGCTGGCGCGTGACGGGGCGCGCGTGGGGTTGATGGACGCCGACATCTACGGACCGAACATCCCGCGGATGATGGGGGTGAACGCGCCCCCGCCCGTGGAAGACGAAAAGATTGTGCCGCTGTCGGCCCATGGCGTGAAGATCATCAGCCTGGGCTTTCTCATCGAGCGCGACCAGCCGGCCATCTGGCGTGGCCCGATCGTCATGAAAATCATCACGCAGTTTCTGAAAGACGTGCAATGGGGAGAGCTCGACTACCTGCTGGTGGACATGCCTCCGGGCACGGGCGACGCGCAGCTCTCGCTGGTGCAGGCGACGCAGGTGCATGGCGCGGTCATCGTCACCACGCCGCAGGATGTCGCCATTGGAGACGCGCTGCGCGGCGCGAAAATGTTCGAGCGGGTGGGCGTGCCGGTGCTCGGGATTGTCGAGAACATGAGCTATTTCGCATGTCCGCATTGCGGCAAGCCGACGCCCATCTTCGGCTCGGGTGGCGGTGCCCGGCTTGCGACCGAGCTTGGGCTTCCGCTGCTGGGCGAGATCCCGCTGTATCCCCGCATCCAGGAAGGCGGTGACCGCGGAATGCCCATCGTGCTGGCGGAGCCCGACTGCGCCGCGGCCCGGGTGCTCTCCGCCATCGCGACGCGCGTTGCCGAGGCGACAGGAGCGCACGCGGTGCGGTGACGCGTGATCCACGACCGGACTCGAACGATCCGCAGCGGCCGAGCGAGTTGGACTCGCCGGCCGCTTGGTCGTTAGGCGACGACGAGGCGTCGCCGGTCGGCGCACCGGGGGGCGCCGTCGAGCCACACGAGGGTATTGCTCCGGTAGCGGTCACCGGGCAGCACGAGATCAATGGCTTGCTGCACGATTCACTGCCACGCGTCCTGCGCCGCTTCGCGCTGCCGGCGGTGATGTCCAATCTCCTGATGACGCTGTTCATCAACGTGGACGCGTTCTGGGTGGGAACGCGCATCGGCTCGGAAGCGCTGGCCGCTGTGTCCACGTCGATGTTCTGGGTATGGATGGTGATCTCGCTCGCCGAGATGATCAGTGTGGGGCTCACCGCGGTCGCGGCGCGGCGGCATGGCGAAGGTCGGCGGGACGAGGCGGCACGCGTCGTGGGCGAGTCCCTGCTGTACGCGTTGCTCCTCGGCGCCGTGATCGCGGGCGTGGGAACATTCTCGCTCCACGGAATGTTCGCTCTCATGAAGACCTCCGCCGAAGTGAGTGAACTGGGGCGCGCCTATCTCGGGACGTATCTCCTGGGGGCGCCCTTGATCTACGGGTTCTTCGCGGTGGACGCGGCCTTCCGTGCGTCGGGCGACACGCGTACCCCGTTCGCGCTTCTGGCCGCGTCGGTGGCGATCACGCTGGTTCTGGACCCGGTGCTGATTCTGGGACTTTTCGGCGCGCCACGCATGGGGATCGCCGGGGCGGCTGTCGCCACGGTATCGACGCGCGGAGCGGCGTTCGTTCTCGGCGTATGGATACTGTACCGCCGCGGGATGGTGCGCTTCGCGCGGCCGCGGCTGGCGCCCCTCGCGGCCGTCACGCGCATCGGCCTGCCGACGGCAATGACCGGCGTGACCTTCAGCCTCATCTATGTCGTGCTCATGCGGACAACCACGCGCTTCGGCACGCCGGCGCTCGCGGCGTTAGGCCTCGGTCATCGCATCGAAAGCTGGTTGTATATGGTGGGCGTCGGCTTTGGCGCGGCGGCGGCGGCGATCGTTGGGCAGAATCTCGGCGCGCGGCAGATCGCGCGCGCTGAGCGGGCCGGGTGGATCGCTGTGGGGTACGCGTCGCTACCTGGATTCGCGGTCTGCGCCGCCATGCTGGTTCTGCCGGAGCAGCTCGCGGGCATCTTCACGACAGATCCGGCAGTGATCGCCGAAACGGCGACCTATCTGCGGATCGTGGCGGTCGCGCAACTGGTCGTGTGCGCGGAGATCGTGCTCGAGGGGGCACTGGGCGGCGCTGGCGCGACGTGGCTTCCCATGGCGGCATCCACCGGCTTTACGCTGCTGCGCATCCCGCTCGCGGCGTGGGCGGCGGGACACTGGGGTACGCTCGGGTTGTGGTGGGTGCTCTCGATCACCGCATGCGCTCGCGGACTCGCGATGATGCTGATCTGGCGGCTGGGGCGATGGAAGCGCGCGGTGGTGTGAGGCTGGCGAGCCAGGTGCCCGCCCGAACCAACGCCCCTGGCCCATTACGCGCGCCTGCGCTCGCTTCCGGATCTCCTCAGCAGGTGTCTCCAGCATGTCGGTCGGTTCCAGAAGACGAAGTAAGCGAGGCCTGCGAGACGAACGGCGGAAGGTCAATCGCGTCCATTTATTCGTGCGCTGTGCATGCAGCCACTCGGAGTCGTGACCCATGCATAACGACAGTATGAGGAAGTTCTAATGTACCAGCTCTTGCGCCTATCTCGCGCAAGCTTTAGCGGTACATCGCCGGGCTACGTAAGGCGGTGACTTCATCCTTGATCGCCGTGGTCTCAAGACTGCGGTGCGAACTGCCAAGTCCCTCGCGGGACTAACCGTAGTGCGTTGAACCGTGGCCCTTGTGGCCCTCGATGCGGTCGAGTGTTCCAATCCCGCCGTTCGCTACGAGCTCGAGTATCCGGCGAACGGCGTGACGATCCGGCTCGTGACGCCGAGCGAGACGCGGACGACCACTATCACGCCTTTGAGCTGCTTGGCGGCGAGGCATTGGATGCCGACGAGCGCACTCAGGTCTGGATGGTGAACCGCCTCCAGATCATCGGCGATCCGTCGGTTGAGGAGGAAAACTCTCCGTAGCGCGGTGAAGCGTCGACCTTCGCGTGCGTCGCGCAGCCAGTGACGAGCCTCGGTATGACCATATCCGCGTGTACGATCCCGACGACGGGTCAGTTCACCCAGGAAGATGCCATCGGGCTCGCGGGCGGTCTCAATCTGTACGGGTACG